>JAKATI010000112.1 GCA_021828045.1 Pseudomonadota bacterium
AAATAGAGTTCTTCGTAATGGCTGTAGTAGCCTACAGCAGCCGAGAGGAAGGCAATGACCCAGGATTCTGCGGCAAAAGAATAAACATGATTCTTAAGCCAGTGAGAGCCTAACATCACGAAGGACAGCACCAGAGCCACGATGGCCATGAGGCTGAACACTGATGCAGCCAGGGGGCCGAGATGGAAAATCAGCATGAGCCTTCCCCTGTCTTCATATCTGAGAGGCAACTATCGCCAGCACGGCGAACAGGAAGGACAGCGCCAGTGGTTCTTGGTAACGGTAAAAGCGCAGCCGGGACTGCATGGTATCCACAGCAGCCATAAAAAGCCCAAGAACTCCGTACTTTAAAAGAATGATGAGGAGTGCGAGCCCTACGGAGGCCAGGCTTCCTGTGATCGACAAGCCCCATGGGAAAAGAAAGACGTTCAAAAAGATGGTATAGAGGATGAACTGCTTCATCCAAGACGACCATTTCAGAAGCCCCAGGAGAGGCCCAGAATATTCAAGGATGCGGGCTTCGTCGATCATGTAAATTTCGTAATGGATCGACGAATGGATCGGCAGACGATCTGTTTCCACCGTCAACAGTATCAGGAAAGCAAAGACCAGGAAGAGATGGGAGGGCCCCCAGTAGGCCACAGGATCCTGGGCCAAGAGATGGTTCGCCACGAACGGAAGCATGGCGTGATCCAGGAAGGTAATGCCGACGAACACCAGGATCAGTGTCGGCTCGGCGAGGATGGTGAGCATTACGGATCGGCTGGAGCCGAGGCCGCCAAAGGGTTGTCCGGAATCCAAGCCGGCCAGCAGGATCATGAAGCTGCCGAGCGTGAGGATCAACCCACCACCCAGGATGTCACCCATATCCGAAAGAGGTAGAGGATAGTTGGTCAAGACCGGGATCAGGATGGGCACTGTGAGCATGGCCGTGAAGGCCACCACAGGCGCCGCCCAGAAGAGCCAGGTGGCTGTCTCAGGAAGAACTAATTCTTTGTGGAAAAGCTTCCAGAGATCGCGGTAAGGTTGGAAGATAGAGGGACCACGTCCACGCTGTATGCGTTCTTCAACCTTGACGATAAAACCGTGGAGCAGCGGTGCGAGAAAAAGAACGGTCAGGACTTGACCGATCTGCAGCACGATGGGGCTCAAAATCATACTTAGGCTTCCGATCACACAGACACAAAACTCCCCTGTTACTCAAATGCACACAGAGGGTAGGGGTCATTAGCCGTGATCGGCACTTATATTGGCGAACCCCATCGCCATTGGCATAGTGTACTAAAGTCGTGGGCTGTTTGGAGGCCTCTGTAACTTTACATAATATACATTCCGGGCTTATTGTATGTGGCCTTTGGCCAGTCATCGCCGTGCTCGAAGACGGCCGGACGGCCGTCCGCATATTCACGAAAAGCGGCGGCCCTCGAGTCATCCCTCCCGGACGGAGGGACATTCACGAGATGGGAAGCGGAGTTCCGTTGAGGCGGTGCCACTCGCTAATCCCTTCCCAAATTTCCTCTGCCGTTTCCGCGTACCAGAACAGTTCTCGATCCTCGGGATCGATCACCCCTTCGTCGGCGAGAAACTCGATGTGAAGCGCCTGGCGCCAATACGACGCGCCCACCAGAACGACGGGAACCGGCGGCATCACACGGGTCTGGATCATCTCGAGCGTCTCGAAGAGTTCGTCGCACGTCCCGTACCCTCCCGGAAAGACGACGAGAGCACGGGCTCGCAGAAGAAAATGCAATTTGCGAACGGCAAAGTAATGGAACAGAAAACAGAGATCGGGCTGGATGTAGGGATTGGGATACTGCTCATGCGGCAGGGTGATGTTGAGTCCGACGGACGGAATACCGACATCGAAACTTCCCCGGTTGGCGGCCTCCATGATCCCGGGGCCTCCTCCGGTCATGATCCAAAGACGCGGGGTCGGAAAGTTCTTTTGCGACCGGGCCACGAGTCGGCCAAAATCTCGGGCCGTTTCATAGTAGCGGCTCTTGGCGGCAAGCCGTTCGGCCACCGCAACGGCCCTCTGAAGTTCGGGATCCTCCGGGTGTTGCCGGGCCGCCTTCTGCGCTTTGAGAAGGCTGGCTTGTGCCAACCGTGGTTCGCGTAGACGTGTGCTCCCAAAAACGACAATCGTCGATTCGACACCGGCGCGACGAAGGGCCGTCTCGGCCTTGTCGTAGTCAAGCATCAGACGGACACCGCGACTGTCGGGTCCAGACAGAAAATCGAGATCGCGGTGGGCTTCTCGATAAGTCGGGCTCTTGAAGATCGCGGCTTGCAGCGTGGCTGCCTCCGGATCCTCGTGAGGATCCTTGGGGAATCGGTTGGGCAACGGCACCCGACGGTGCGTCGGGTGAGGCGGAGGTGACACCTTTCCGACTGGAGCCGGAACCGCGTCTGAGGGAGCTGGAGAATCGGCCATGGAAGGATCTCCCGAAATGTCAACCGAGGACCCTGCGAGAGCGGTGCCGGCGGCAGATGGCGGGACGGAACTCTTTCAGGGCAATTCAAATTCCTACGGCTATCATGATAAGGTCTTGCGTGCAATTCGGCCCACGAGCCCGGAGGACGCGCGACAGGGGCCACCCCGAGATCGTCCGTTCCCTTCCTGCACTGCGCGAATCTGTGCGCGTAGATTCTTTCAATCCAGATCGGGTTCCCACCCGGCGAGGACCCCC
>JAKATI010000046.1 GCA_021828045.1 Pseudomonadota bacterium
TCCGATCTCGAGGTCGATCATTAGATAATTTCGAATAATAAGTAAATAATTATAGCAATTTTATCTATAAAATATCGCTACAATAACCCCATGAAAGTTCATGATCTGCCAGCGCTTCGCCAAAAGCATGCTCCATCCGGCAATCCACAGGACCGACCTCCAGCGCTTTTCTTGAGCCACGGGTCCCCCATCTACCTTGTCGATCGCCATCCGGTAACCTGGATCTGGAAGCAGCTGGGAGAACGACTGGGGCAGGACTTTGAGGCGATTGTGGTGGTTTCAGCCCATAGTCGCGGGGCGCCGACCCTCTACGGGGGTGGCCCATCAAGCCGGATTGCCTACGATTTTTTGGGTTTCCCCAAAGAGTGCTACAACGCGGTCTGGACACCTCCCGGGAATGCAACACTTGCGAGCCGACTCGCTCGGGAGTTGAGCGAGGTGATGGGTCGCCAGGTGCCCAGTCAGCCTGGGGGACCGCTGGATCACGGGGTCTGGCTTCCCTTGTGCTTTCTGTGGCCAGATCCCACTTGCCCGGTCTTCTCACTCGGGTTTCCCGAGACCCGGGATCCGGCCCAATGGTGGGAGTGGGGCCGGCAGTTACGCTCGCTTTCGGCCCGACCCTACCTCTGGATCGGAAGCGGTGGGCTGGTCCACAATCTCAGAGCGCTTGAGCACAACCAACACGACCCTCAAGGAAACGACTGGGCACGCCAGTTCGCTGACTGGGTGCTTGAGGCCGCAGCCCGTCCGGATTCGGACTCGCTCATCCATCCCGACCGGGGTCCGCACGCCCAGCGGGCACTCCCCACACTCGAGCATTATGGTCCCCTGCTCACGATCAGTGCCTTGGTTGAGCCCCACGGGCTCGTTCCCATCCATCAGGCTTTTGACTTTGGGAACCTTGGCCTTCATATCTTGGCCGAAGAATCGGCTCGGTCAAGGAATGCTACCCTTCCCCTTGTGATCCCTCCAGGAGTTCTCCGCCATGTCTCATGACCATCCGAAATGCACCCCTTCGTGGATTGCCCTGCTGGGACTTGTTCTCTGCATCGGCTCAGCACACGCTGCGATTTACCGGCTCAATCCGCCGCACACTTTCCCCCAGTTTGAGATCCGGCACCTGGTCTTTTCCCTGATCCACGGGCAATTTAACAAGACGCGGGGGTACCTCCGGCTCAATCGGAGGACCGGTCAGGCTGCGGTCGTGGCCAAGATCTGGGTGCGTTCACTCGATACCGGCTATGCTCCGCGCGACCATGATCTCATGGCCAAGCCGTTTTTTTACGCCAAACGCTACCCCTACCTGTTTTTTCGTTCGACCCGAGTGGTGTTTCACGGACGGCGGCAGGCAACCCTGACGGGAATTCTGACGATGAGGGGGGTTTCGCATCGGGTCGTACTTCAGGTGACCCGTATCCATTGTGCGATCAGCCCGCTCAACCAGAAGCGGGTCTGCGGTTTTGACGCCCAGGGTTCACTTGAACGGTCTTGGTTCGGTGTGGATGGTTTTCTGCCGATGCTGCCGGACCGGGTCCGGTTGATTCTCAATGCCGACGCGGTCATCGTGAGACATCCCGCGATGGCCGTACGGAAAGAGCTCCGCTGAGCCGGGCAAAACGTTTCCCACTGTGAGCGTTGATAGAGGTGAATCCATGAAAACCAAGATACGTATCATTTTCTACAGCATGTATGGTCATCTTTATCGGATGGCGGAAAAAGTGGCGGAGGGTGCCCGCTCGGTCCCCGAGACGGAGGTCCTGGTGAGCCAGGTCCCGGAGTTGATCCCGGATTCGGTGCTCGAAAAATCCGGTGCCAAGGCGGCCCGCCGGAATTTTGCGCATGTCCCCACAGCCCAAGTTGATGATCTTCGCGATGCGGATGCAATTCTCTTCGGAACCCCGACCCGTTACGGAACCATGTGTGCTCAGATGAAGAATTTCCTTGACCAGACCGGGCCACTGTGGGCGCAGGGTGCGCTCATTGGCAAGGTCGCGAGCGTCTTTATGGGAACTGCGACCCAGCATGGAGGCCAGGAAACAACCGCCCTCACCTTCTACCCCGTACTGGTGCATCACGGCATGATCATCGCGGGGGTGCCCTATAGTGAAACCCGGCTCACCACGCTGGAAGAAATTACCGGTGGCGGACCGTACGGCGCGGGTACCCTGTCCGGATCGGATGGCCGGCGGCAGCCTTCCGCAAACGAGCTCGCCATTGCGGAAACCCAAGGACGGTACGTAGCCCAGATTGCCCGTGAACTCAAGCTCGGACGTGAGCACGCCCGCTCGTCCTCCTAGCCATTCCAACGCGCTGATTGCACCCACATTTCTTCCGAGGAGGCTCCATGAAAACCGAGGTCGTGAGGTACGCACACGAAAGCCAGGACCTGGAAGGGTACGTGGCCTACGACGAGCAACAAAGCGGGCCGCGCCCGGCAATTCTGATTGCCCATGAGTGGTTCGGGATCAGCGACCATGAACGCGAATCAGCCCTGAGGCTCGCCCAGGCAGGCTACTTGGCTTTTGCCGCGGACCTCTATGGCATCCGGAACCGGCCGCAGACGACTGAGGAAGCAGCGCGGATGGCGACCGAGTACCGATCCGGAGACCGGCAACTCCTGCGCGGCCGCGTGAATGCAGCCCTCGGGGAGATGAAAAAGCATCCGCAAGCCCGAAAGGCGGCAACTGGCGCGATCGGATTCTGCTTCGGAGGGACGGCTGTTCTCGAGCTGGCACGTAGCGGGGCATCCACCCAAGGCGTCGTCAGTTTTCACGGCGGGCTCGCTCCATCCACGGCATCACGAACCCCAAAGATCCAGGCCGCCGTTCTTGCGCTGCATGGAGCGGATGATCCCTTTGTTCCGCCACCGGATATGATGGCGTTCCAAGAGGAGATGAGAAGTCGTGGTGTTGATTGGCAGCTTGTCCTGTACGGTGGTACGGTACACAGCTTTACGAACCCGAAGGCAGGCCACGATGCCAGCCAGGGATTTGCCTACGAACCACGATCTGCGGAAAGGGCCTGGGAGGCGGCTCTCGCGTTTTTCGCGGAGCGCTTTTCGGTCGCGGGGAGCTAACCGCACGGCAGGCAGAAAACCCGCCGTCCGGCCACTTCTTGGGTCGGCTTAATGCAGCCCCTGCAGGTAACTCGCCACTGCTTTCATCTGGGCCGGGGTAAGACGGACAGCGATGTAGTTCATCATTCCGTGATTTGTGCTTTTTCGTTTCCCATGGGCGAAGTCTTGGAGCTGTGCGACCAAGTAAGATGCCCACTGGCCGGCAAGTCGAGGATAGGCAGCCGGCTCGTTGCCCATGCCAGCCGGTCCATGACAGGCCATGCAAGCTGGGACCCCTTGTTTCGGTAAACCGCCACGGAAAATGCGCTGGCCCAATGCCACGAACTTTCGGTTCGCCGTGCCGGGTGACATCTTTTGTTTCGAGAAAAATCGGGCGACCGAATCCATTTCTGCAGGAGTCAGGGTTTGAGCCATCGAGTACATGATCGGGTTGCTTCGGTGTCCTGACTTGAAGTCCTCGAGTGAATGGATGATGTAGGCTTGTCCCTGGCCTGCGAGTTTTGGGAAACTTGGGGTAAGACTGTTGCCATCGGGTCCATGGCAGGCTGAGCAGACGTTTTGTGCCAAGGTGGCACCCTTGCTGGCTGCCGCCCAGGCAGGTCCCGCTTCACCGATGGCGACGAGGCTCATGCAGCACAACAAAAGAATCACCGACGACTTCATGGTCCGAATACTCCTCAAATGACGCTGGGTTGGCTTGGAAACTGGCGGATCCTCGATACCGTATTGTAACTGAGCCTCTACGGGACCGTCTATGCGGAGCCTGAATGGGAACGGTTGCCCGGCAGCCCTGGGTTCTGGACTGCCCGTCCGGTATAAAATAGCCTCTTCCCACTCTGGCTTCCTCATGAACCGATCCTTCGGATTCCCGTTGCTGATGGCTCTCGGGATCGCGGGTATTATCTTGCTTGCGGTTTACACCGGCCTGCAGGGCATCGTTCGGGCACTGGCCACCGCGGGATGGGGGCTTCTCTTGCTTGTGCCCCTCCATGTGTTCACCATCGTGCTGGACAGCGAAGGCTGGCGCGAGCTGCTCTGGAACCAGGGTCAGCGCTTATCACGAACCTACCTCGGGTGGGCTGCCTGTGTCCGCGGGGCGATGAATACTCTCGTTCCCATCAGCGCGGGAGGAGTCATGGCTGGGATCCGGCTGCTCTGGATCCGGGGAGTTCCCTTGGCCGAGGCCGTGGGCAATGTGGTTGTCGAAGGAACTCTCTCCGTGGTGAGCGAATGGTTTTTGGTCTTCCTGACACTCCTTGCGGCGCTCGGGTGGCTGCACCGGGCATCGCCGTCCCTTCCCGTTGTCGCGGGGTTCTTGCTGGCCGGTGCGGCGATCATTCTGGGACTGATTTTCTGGGCACAGCTCAATGGCCGGGTTTTCGAATGGATGACCCGGCAGGGTCTCCGCCTGACGACCCGATTCCGGTCGGCTCAGACACCATCGGATCCCCAGTCGCTCAAAAAGGCGGTTCGGGAAATCTACGGAAGGCCCGGTGCGCTGGTCCGTTGTACATTCTGGCAGATGCTCAGTATCGGCGCGGGTGGCATCGAGATCTGGGTCATCCTCCGTCTCATGAACCTTCCGGGCAGCCTGTTGTTTGCCCTCCTGCTCCAGTGCCTTGGTCGGGCCGCGCGCTCCTTTACCTTTTTCATGCCAGGCGGAATCGGAATTCAGGAGGCGGTTTACGCCCTCCTCGCGCCAGTTGGACAGATGAGCCCAGCCATGGGGATTGCCATCTCCTTGGCCACGCGCTTCCGGGACCTTCTCTTTGGGCTTCCACTCCTGGCTTCCTGGCAACGGGTCGAATCACGCTGGATACGGCACAAACGTGCCGGAGCCGCCTCGTGAAAGCCCAGTGGTTGCAGTTCGTTCCGGCCCTGCACTCTGTGGGCAGATTCAGGTGAGTATTCAGTCGGATCGTCTCCCCGTTGCTTTGAAGTGGAAACTGGCTCAATCGTTCCGCAGCCTGGTCAACCGGACGGGACCCGTCTGGGAGAGCCTCACGCGACGGAATCACCGGATCAAACCGGAAGATCTTCTTGAAGAGGCTGTGCGCGAAACCGGTCTCGAGGACTTTGGCGAACCTCCGGTTGAGCTCCCCCTCCGGAAGCTTTCCGAATCCATTATCGACGAGGCTCGGCTTAGCCATCTCGGCCGGTTAAGCTTCCTTTGGGATACGTCCCGTCTGCTGGTGAATCGGCTCTGGGTCACGGAAACCCTGCATCGGTTCCCGTCAATCGAGCAAGAGAGGGTTTCTGCTCCCGTCTTCATTACCGGCCTGCCACGAACCGCCAGCACCTTCCTTCAAACACTATTCCTTCAGGATCCGGCCAACCGATTGCCGCGGGTCTGGGAGGTGACTTATCCGCGTCCCGGCCGGGAGTATCCCCCGGATTTTCGGGTCTGGCAACGAAAAGTGCGACGTGAACTCACCTGGTTCGATTTCTTGGAGCCGGAGTTCCAGAGTGTCTATCCGACCACGTGGGATTCTCCCCAGGAATGCAGCGAGATATTGAGCCACAGCTTCGAAAGTTACCGCTTTGATGGCACCTATGAGATCCCCTCCTATATCCAGTGGGTGGATCAGCGGGACCCGGAGCCCGCATATATACTGCATCGCCGCTTTCTCCAGCTGCTTCAGCACCGAGGGGGATCCGGGCGCTGGGTGCTCAAGGCTCCGGATCACGTGTTTACGCTGAACGGTCTCCTACGGACTTATCCGGAAGCCCGGATCATAGTGACCCACCGTGATCCGGCCTCGGTTCTCCCTTCGGTTGTGGCACTGACCGCCCTCTTGCATGGTTTGTTCAGCGATGAGACTGGGCTGGAACAGATATGCCACAAGGTGACCGATCGCTGGGAGGAGGGAGCCAAACGGATTGTCTCCCTGGCCGAGGCTCCAGCGAGCCGAGAAGGACGTGTGACCCATGTGTTTTATGACGAGCTGACGCGGGATCCGGTCGGGGTCTTGGAACGGCTCTACGGGTTTCTCGGCTGGCCTTGGTCGGAGGAACAGCATAGTGTCTTCAGACGATACCTCACAAGTTCGCGGGCGGGGCGCTATCGACCCAATCGTTTCCAGATGCTCTTGGCCAAAAAGATGCCTCCAGAACTTATTCGCAAACGTTTTTCCGATTATCTGGCGAAGTTCGGAATCCGGAGTGAATCCACTGATCTGGCCGGATAATGAGCCGGGCTGCTGGAGTTCCATGAACCGAGGGGGATTAGATCAGGCCATAGAAATCGGCGGGGGCTGCTGCAAAACGCGCTTTGGGATGCATGGGTAGGCAGGGTTGTAGGTTATTGATTAAAGATAAAAAAAGCCCCGGCGCCAAAAGTTGCCGGGGCTAGGTACCGCCGGGTGGTTGGGGAAACCAACCGGCGCTTCCGCTCAGGGAGGAGAGCGGAATGGAGACAGACAACTATAAGACAGGAGGTTTCCCGGGAAGTTCCCTAGGATCAGTGGGCAAGTCCCCAGTTGGGTCCAACTCCCACTTGGACGGTCAGGGGTACCTGCAAATTCACGGCGGAGGTCATTTCCAGGGAGATGCCCGAAGTAACGGCATCGAGTTCCTCTTCGGGAACCTCAAGCACCAGCTCATCATGAACCTGGAGGATGAGCCGGGATGCACAGCCATGGTCACGGAGCCACCGTTCCGCACCGATCATGGCAATCTTGATGATATCGGCTGCAGTACCTTGCATGGGGGCATTGATGGCAGCCCGCTCGGCGGTCTGCCGCAATCCGAGGGAACGGTTCTGGAGGTCGGGTAGGTAAAGACGCCGACCCAGCAGGGTTTCCACAAAACCTTGCTGACGCGCTTGCTGACGGGTGTTGTCGAGAAAATCCCGAACTCCCGAGTAGCGGGAAAAGTAGCGGTCCATATAATTCTTGGCCAGTTCACGTGACAGTCCAAGCTGTCGGGCGAGCCCAAAGGCGGACATGCCATAAATAAGACCGAAATTGATGGTCTTGGCCAGCCGGCGCTGGTCCTCATTGACGGTCTCCGCCGGGATCCCGAAGAGCTCCGCCGCGGTGGCGCGATGGACATCCTGGTGGGCTGCAAATGCAGCCAGGAGTCCCGGGTCTTTTGAGAAATGGGCCAGGATCCGAAGTTCGATCTGTGAGTAATCGAGGGAAACGATGAAGGCACCGGGTTCTGCGATGAACGCTTGGCGGATCCGCTGGCCGGCGGCGGTGCGGACCGGAATGTTCTGCAGGTTGGGATCCGAGGAAGACAGCCGTCCCGTGGCAGTCACCGCCTGATGGTAACTCGTGTGGATCCGGCCGGTGCGGGGGTTGATTTCTTGGGGCAGTTTTTCCGTATAAGTGGACCGGAGTTTGGCTAGACTCCGGTATTCCAGGATCAGGCGTGGCAGGGGATGGTGTGCCGCGAGTTCCTCCAGCACCGCTTCCGACGTGGAGCGCTGTCCACCGGGCGTCTTCCCCTGGGCAGGAATGGCGAGTTCGTCAAACAGGACAGTCTGCAGCTGCTTGGGTGAGTCGGGATTGAACTCATGGCCCGCAAGCCTATGTGCCTGCTCGCGCAAAGCCCGGAGTGTGACTTCGAGCTCACGTGACTGCTCGGCGAGCTGTTCGCGGTCAATCCGGACACCGGTTCGCTCCATGCCAAAGAGGACCGAGGATAGAGGCACTTCGATGGATTCAACGATCCGGGCCAGCTGGGGGGTCGCCTCCAATGCCTGGTTGAGGTGCTGGTGAAGTCGCCAAGTGATCCAAGCATCCGCACCGGCGTAGGCGGTGGCCTGATCCAGGGAGACCTCGCCAAATGTCTTCCGGTGCTGCCCACGACCGGTTAGCGATTCGAAGGAGGTCTTGTGGATTCCGAGGTAGCGAGAGGCCACCGAATCGAGATCGTGCCGGCCGGCCGTACTGTTCAGAACATAGCTCTCGAGCATGGTGTCGGAACGGATTCCGCCCAGCGCAATCCCTTCGTTCATGAAAACGTGCCGGTCGTACTTGATATGGTGCCCAACCTTTGGCCGGGCTGGATCCTCCAACAGGGGACGCAGTGCCTCAAGGACCGCCTGGACCGGAAGTTGCGTACCCGCGGCTTCGGGGCTATGGCGGAGTGGCAGGTACACCCCCCTTTCGCCATCGAGGCTGAAGGACAGGCCGATGAGACGGGCTTCCAGGTAGTTGAGTGAAGTGGTTTCGGTATCGATTGCGATCAGGTCCGCTCGGACCAAGCGTTCCTTCCATTGTTCGAACTGGGCCCAGTCTGTGATGCAGATCGAGTTTCCCGCACCAGGCGCAGAGTCGCCCCCGGTTGCGGTTGCGGGAACCGCGGGATCGTGGATCTCGAGTGAGGCCAAGGTTTCGCTGAGGCGGGTGAGGTCGGGGGGGGAGAGACGGAGGTTCTCCAGACTCTCTTCAAGCGGGATACGGCAGTCCAATGTGACAAGGCGGCGTGCCATCTCCAGCGTAGTCTCTCCGTTCTGCAAGGCGCGGCCCGCCTGTCCGGGGATTTCCATCCGGTGTGCCCACAGGTTATCCAGGGATCCGTATTTCTCGAGCCAGCGGGCCGCTGTCTTGGGGCCGACTCCCGGGATCCCGGGAATGTTGTCCGAGCTATCCCCGACCAAGGCAAGAAAATCAACCATCTGTTCAGGCCAGACCCCATAACGGGCCTTGACCCCGGCTCGATCCAGGGTCTCACGTGTCACGGGGTTCACGAGGCTGACATCGGGGGTGACGAGCTGGGCGAGATCCTTGTCGGTGCTGAACAAAAAGACTTGGAAATTCTTCTGGCTTGCCCTCTGGGCCAGAGTGCCGAGCACGTCGTCGGCCTCAACGCCCGGAACCTGAATGACCGGAAAGCCCATGGTCTGGAGGGCGGCCTGCAAGGGTGCGATCTGCACGACCAATGAATCCGGCATGGGGGGGCGCTGGGCTTTGTACTGCGCGTAGAGAGCATGGCGAAAGGAACGACCAGGACTATCGAAGACAATCGCGGCCCAAGCTGCAGGATGCTGTTCGCGCAAACTGCGGACCATGTTGAGTACCCCCTTGATGGCTCCCGTGGGAAAGCCGCGGGAGGTGGCGAGGGGGGGGAGCGCGTGAAAAGCCCGGTACAGGTAGGCTGTGCCGTCGACCAAGAGGATCCTGTGGTCTTCAGCGCCGGACATGCGCAGCCGCCGGTTGGGGATGGGTGGCTGGTGCCGGCAGTCGGCGATGCGAGCGGCTCGGGGGGAGGTAGAGGGGGCCCTTTTGCCCGCAGCCGGCGAGACCCACAAGGCAGCAGAAGATCAATCCCCTCCACAGGATCTTCATGGGTGGTTGGCTCCGATACGTCACCCATGGCAGTATATCAAGCGTCACCTGGAGACGGTCTCTGCCCCATGATCCCAACTGACCTGCTGATCTCAAGAAACAGGCAGAGGTTTTCCGGGTGCGGACCGGACCCGCTGGCTTGACCGTGGAAGACCGCTGGCCGGCACGGTGGGAGGCGCTGAGGGGCATTGACCCTGCGACCGGACTGTTGCGACGATCGCATTGGATCGAGGTGGTAGGCCAGCGTGGAGCACGCGCAATCCACCCGGAGAAAATGTCCGCACTTCTCCTGGTCGGACTCGAGGGATTGGAGGAACGGATGCCGCGTCAGGGAGACCCTGCCCCGGACCGCTTACTCCAGGCTGTGGCCGAGCGTTTGAAGTGCCTGCTCGGTGCTGGGGATCTTCTGGGGGTCATCCGCGAGGGGGTTTTCGGGTTTTTCCTGCCTGGGTTCGCAGGAGAGCGTGCTTTGATGGCTTTCGCCGAATCCCTTCTGAGAGTGCTCCAGCGGCCGCTTCCGGTCGAGGGTACGGCTTGCCCGGGATTGTCTGCCCGGCTGGGTGTCGTCCTGTACCCGGACGATCCGGAGTTTCCAGTCGAGATCCGGCTTCGCCAAGCTGAACTCGCGCTTTGGGAAGCCCGGCGGCAGGGTCTCCGTTTTCTCCTTTACTCCGATGAGATGATGCAGCGCCGGGATCAACGTCACCAGATGGAATCGCGCTTCACCGAAGCCCTTCGTGCGTGCAAGCCGTTTCTCCGCTACCAACCGATTGTGGATATGTCGGATGGCACCCTGTTCGGATTCGAGGGATTGATCAGTTGGCGACCCGATGACCGACAGCTCGTTCCAGCCGCCCAGTTCATCGAGGGGATTGAGGCCGATGCCGGGCTGGCCCGCGAACTCGGCCAGTATGTCTTGGGGTACGCGGCCGAGCATATCGAGAACTGGTCTACGGTTGGTTTCGAGGGAGTGATTACGGTCAATATCAGTGCCCGGCACCTGCTTTGCGAAGGTTTTCTGGATGATGTGGCCGAAGCCTTGCAACGGATTCGTCACGAACGGGACCGGCTCATGATCGAAGTGACGGAAACCAGCCCCATCACGGATCTGGTTCGCGCGCGACAGGTGATCGAAACCCTGCAGTCGTGGGGAGTCCGGTTCTTGCTGGACGATTTCGGAACCGGAAATGCCATGATGCAGTATCTCCAGGAGCTGCCGGTCGATGGCATCAAGATCGAAAAGCGCTTCGTGGGAGACCTCCTCCGACATGACCAAGCGCTCGGTATCGTGACCGCACAGCTGTTGCATGCTCAAAGCCAGGGGCTCATCGTAATCGCGGAGGGTGTGGAGAACGAAAGCGTGGGGACGCTGCTTCTTGAACTCGGCTGCCGATATGCACAAGGCTACTACATCGCCCCTCCGTTATTGCCTTGGGATATCCCCAACTGGTTAGGCCGATGGGCCCCTCCTCCGCACTGGTACCAGCGTGACCGGCGTCCGTGGCCAGTCAACCATGTTGATGGCATGGCAGCTGCTTTTTCGCACCTGCGCTGGTTGGAAGCCCTGCGCCATGCCTTGACCCGGCCAGCCAGCGGAGAGACCGGGTACATCAACCTCACGGAGGTGCTCGGCCATCCGGAGTCATGCCGGCTGGATGGATGGCTCAGACGGACCATGCATGAAGGTTCCCCGACCGAATCGTTTTTTTTCGCCCGTCTCGGCCAGATGCATGAATCCATCCACGCTCAGGGACTGCGCTTCGCATCAGACTGGTCAGAGCGGAGAAACCCATCCGCAGAGCAGGTTTTCGATCGCGAGTTGGCTCGTCCCTCTCAGGAACTGATGACCCGTCTGGTCAGCATCCTGGGTCGGATCGATGCGCCGGATTAAGCCGGTCCCGGGACGACCACGAAGTCGAGGCGGCAGACGTCCACAATTTCGGCGAATCCCCGGTCACCCACGACCAGAGGGCCCACTCCTGCGGGTGTCCCCGTGAAAAGCAGGTCACCGGCCGCGAGCTCCTCATAACGGGAAAGTTCGGAAAGAAGGGTTGCAATCGGCCAGATCATTTGGTCGGTCTGTGCTTCCTGTCGCAGAGTGCCATTCACGACAAGCCGGATCCTCTGGGGAGCCCGGTCGGGACTGTCGGGATTGGCTCGAACCAAGACAGAGCAGGCAGCCGATCCGGTGAAGCTTTTGGACAGTTCCCACGGCTGACCCTGCTTCTTGAGCCGGGCCTGGAGATCACGGCGGGTCAGGTCCAGACCGATCCCGTACCCGAATATCGCCCGCATGGCCTCTTCGGGCGGGATCTGGCGTCCGCCCGACCCGAGGGCGATGACCAGTTCCACTTCATGCTGGAAGTCGTCGGTCGCCGGGGGATACGGAATCCGGGAACTATCGGCCAGGAGCCCATGTGCCGGTTTCATGAAAAAGCACGGTAGCCCATCCGCCGGGGCTCCCATCTCGCGTGCATGTTCCCGGTAATTGCGTCCGACGCAATAGATTGCCCGGACTGGGAAGCGGGCGTCCGTCCCGGCAATGGCCAGCGAATGCCTTGGAGGTGGAGGGAAACAGAACTGGGGTTGGGGGCGGGTCATGGCGGTCTTCCTCGAGGCCGGATGTCGGCCGGGTTCGGCTCGGGTGAGAGGGGGTGGAGTTCGCAATACTGAAAACGCTGATCCCGGAGCACCGTTTGCCCCCTCTGGAAAGGAATGGGACGGTTGAAGGGGGGGCCGTCGTAGACGAAAGTATGGAACTCGCCACGTTCCCCACAGGGGTCAACCGTGGGAGGGAGGGTGTCCAGGAAGCGGTCATCGAACTCGCGGCCTGCGAATGAGGGATCCAGCTGGGTGGTATCCACGCAAACCACAATGGCCCGAAAGCCCTCGGTAATGAAACGGCGGGCCAGACCATCCGTCGGTTGTCCCCATAACGGGAAAAGCCCCGTCATCCCCACTTGTGCGAGGTGGGTCTCCCGGTAACGGCGAACATCCTCCAGAAAGAGATCGCCGAAGGCTACTTGGTTGATCCCGACTGCCTGATACTCCACCAAGCGGCGACTGAGGGCGGCCTCGTATTCGGTATTGCCGCCATCTGCAGGAAGAAAAACGAGATCCAGTGGCAGATCGAGCGCGCGGGCTTGTTCTTCAAGCAGCGAACGTCGCACACCGTGCATGGCAATGCGTTGATAGCTTTCGTTGAGAGTTGTCAGCAGCCGAACGACTCTCCAGTCGGGATCCGCGGAAAGCCGCGCGAGGGCAAGGAGTGAATCCTTTCCTCCGGAGAAAGCCAGAACCACGGGCTGCCGTCTCCCTGACACGCTCAGGAGTCCAAATTTTCGAGATGGGCCATGGACCAGACCAGCCATTTGCTGCCGGCTTGGTCGAAACGGACCTGGATCCGGCACTGGGCCCCAGTGCCTTCGTGGTCGAGAACGACACCCTCTCCAAAGCGAGGATGACGGACCCGCCGTCCGATTGAGACCGGTTGTCCTGGTTCCGGGATCCGGGGACGGCCCGCGGGTTTCGTGTCACAGAGGGGAATTACGGTTTGCACGGCTGGATTGAGAACGTCCAGTTGACTTTCCGGGATTTCCCGGAGAAACCGAGAGGGCAGGGACTGGTAGAGACGGCCACGCAACCGACGTTGCCGGGCCAGGGTCAGGAAAAGCTCCTGCTGGGCCCGTGTCATGCCGACGTAGAAGAGCCGGCGTTCCTCCTCGAGTCCCCCCGCGGCGTCGAGAGAAC
>JAKATI010000047.1 GCA_021828045.1 Pseudomonadota bacterium
CAATTGGAGAGTCGCATGAGCACCGTGACATTGGCACAAGCCAAGACGCACTTGAGCCACCTGCTCGACCGGGTGGAAGATGGTGAGGAAGTCGTCATTACACGCCATGGACAGCCCATCGCACGCATCTCCTCCGTTGAAGAACCCAAGTATCCGGTCCAGTCCCGTTCCCAGTTTCGCAGTCGGATGCCGCACTGGCGCAAGTCCAGCGCCGAACTGCTGCGCGAAATGCGGGACGAGGGACCTTGACGCCATATTTCGATACCAGCTTTATTGCGCCGCTCATCCTCGAAGAACCCTCCAGTTCCAAAACCGAAGCATTCCTGGCGAAACTTCCGCCGGCTGATCTCTACATCAGCCACGGGACGTGCGTGGAATTTGCCAGCCTGGTGGCGCGTGAAGTCCGGATGGGAGGGCTGCCAGAGCCCGATGCTTTCCAAGCTCTTTCCCAGTTCGATGAACTGGTGGCCGAATCTTTCCAGTTGCTGGTGCCTGGCCCGCTCGACTATGAGCTCGCGAAGGGGTATCTCCGGCATTTTGCGACCCAACTGCGTGCAGGGGATGCGCTACACCTGGCTGTTGCCCGTAACCAGGGTGCAAAAATGCTCTACACACTGGACGAAGGTCTGTTGCATGCAGCAACACTCCTGAAAGTTCAGGCCAGTCGAGGGATCCCAACGTGAATCCAGGCCGCGGCAGAGGCGGCCGGCGTTCCCGGGCGGCAGATCCGCCATTACGAATCCGACATCGGGCAACGGCTTTCGGGGCTCCCGGGGTCATTCCCGGTCGCGCAACCGACCGGGCTGAGCCGGTCCCGGGCCCTTGCCGCCGGCCGGGAGGCGGGAGCTACCCCCCTCTTCCCGGAAATGTCCCCTCCGGTGCCTTCACTCCCGGCCAAGACCCAGGAACCACCGGGCCGAGGCGGCTATGATCCAGCCGAAGAGCAGCATGGCAAGCAGGTTCTCCACGATTTTCCCCGTCGTGAAATCGGACGGCCCGAACGGTGCCCGGGAAAGGGGCACCACGATGTAGTTCATGACGACGAAGACGACTCCGCCATAGAGGAGACCCGCGAGGATCCAGTGACGAAGAAGCATGCGGATCCGGAGGGCCACCCCGACGAAAATGGCCGCGATGAGGATTGACATGATCCACTGCAGAAAAAGGCCGAGCACGGCGGAAGACACCCCGTCGTGGAAGGAGGCGGGACCGAGGAGGCCGCTCGCAATGGACCGCAGGATGAGGACGGGGGAAATCCAGTTGATGAGGGAGGCCGAACCGATATCGAGGGTTCCGGCCACGAATCCACCCCAGAGGAGGGCCGGGAGGGCGGGTTGGGAGGATCTTTTCATGGTTTTTGCCCGAGGACACGACCGGGGTCCGGAGCCAGTCTACCCCGCCGGCTGTCTTCCGGCCACCTCTCCTGCCCGGCCGAGCCGGGGGATGCCTCCATTCCCGCAAACGTGATAGCATCAGGTATGGTTGGCATGCCCCTTGGAATCCGGGGGAAGGAGGAGGTGCCATGTACGGAAAGTGCGTCAAGGATCACGAGCCAGGGGTGGTTTTCATTCTCGCCACCTGTCTCGGAGCCGGGCTCCTGCTGTCCGGAACCGTCCGGGCGCAGACCCGGGAGTCCCCCCCCATCATCCGGGTCCGGGCCTCCCAGGCCCTGCCGGAACGGTCTTCCGCGCCAGCCAGGCACCGGCCGACCCGGCTTCACAAGATCACCGTCACCGGCCACCGGATTCCCATCCCGATCGCCCTGGAACTCCTCCGGACAGCGCTGTCGCGGCCGTGGGAGACGGCCCGGAAGGACCAGAACCGGATGGTTTGCCGCTTCTCGGGCAGTCCCGGCACGCGGATCATGGATCATGTGGGGATCTGGTGCGAGACCAACATGGAGTTTTTCCTGTCCCACGACACGGGGATGATCCCCGTTGAAATCGCGAATGACCAACCGGAAGGCCTCGCAATCAATCCGAACCACTTAAGACGCCTGTTCGCGAAGCTCCCGCCCCCGGGGACGAGTTATACCCTCGAGGTCACCCACCATGGGCGGATCGTCTCGGAATGGTTCATGCACAAGGGACGCCTCGTGAAGGCGCTTCATTTCGGGAAAAACGGACCGCGGCCTTCCGGGTCCGGACGCTAGCCGGGGACTCACTCCACCCGGCTTCTCCACCGCCCGTCCATCAGCGCCGGGGCCGGCAGGAGACGTGGTAGAGCGTCGACTGCACCTCCGGGAGCGTGAGGCGCGAGCGGTACTTCACGATGTTGCCCTGGAGCGGCATGAAGAGAACCGGGAGGTGCCGCAAGGTAAAGCGTTCATAGGCATAAAGCGGCTTCCGGCCCGGTTCGACGTTCGTGTCCCGGATCAACCGGTCGAGCCGGGGATTGCTGTAGCCTCCGTAGTTCGTGCCGCCGCCGGTGTTGAAGAGTCCCTCCCCCGTGGGATAGTAGTCGGGTTCGTAGTCCCAGGCGATATAGGCCGCCTGCCAGGAGCCCTTGGGATCATCAAGCTTGGCGAGGAGCAGGTTGAAGGGCAGCTCCCGCAGGTGGAGGTCGACGCCGATGGCCCGCCACTCCTGCTTCAGGATATCGCCCTCGATCACCTCGGTCCGGCTCCCGGACGGGAAGAGCAGGGTGAGGGCGAGGGGACGACCCCGGTCATTGCGGAGCACCCAGCCCCGTCCCGGTGATTTCCGCCATCCGGCCTCACGGAGCAGGCGACGGGCCCGGCCCGGCCGGTACAGGAGTCCCGGATGGCGCACGAGGTGGCGCAGGAGCGGTGAGAGGTAGGTTGGGGGATCGGCCGGAACCGGGTTGAATCCCGGGGTTCCGAAGCCATTGAAGGCCACCTCGATGATGAGTCTCTCGTTGATGGCGTACTGGAGAGCCCGCCGGATCCGGACCTTGCGGAGGAAGGCCACACGCGGGTTGCGGTAGTTGAGGACGATGTAGTTGATGTCGAAGCCGCCGTTGGTGAAACAGCTCCGCATCGAGTGCAGGAGGCGGCGGGCCCGGTAGAGCGCGTGGGGAATGTTGCCGACGTCGAGACGGCCCGACCGGAGGGACCAGAATGCCCCTTCGGAGGAGGTGTACATCCGGTAGACGAGACGTCCGAGCGGTGCCGGAGGGCCGGAAAATTCCGGGTTGCGGACGAGGACCACCTTGCGGCCGAGCACGAAACGGGCCAGGCGGTAGGGCCCGTCGACCACCCGGACGAAACGGGGATCCGTCTGGTGCGCGTAAAGCCCCTCCACGCTCTCTCCCTTCCAGGCAAAGCGCGGCAGGGCCATCAACTGCGACAGCCCGTTCAGCTCGAACCAGTCGGGATCCACGGCATGGCGGGTCACGACCACGAATTGCCGTGGGCCGCGGACGGTGATCCGGCGCACGATACCGGGGATCCCCCCGATGTCGTAGTTGAGGTAGCGGGTCCCGAACGCCCGGATCAGGTCGAAGGAATAGACCACATCGGCCGCGGTGATGGGCCGGCCGTCGGACCAGCGCCAGCGCTTGAGGCGCACGAGGTAGCGGCGGTCATGGTCGGAGACGGTCACGGAACGGGCAAAAGACTTCCGCCAGCGGATCGTGATCCGGTTGCCGATCCAGAGCAGCGGCCAGTACAGGAGTTCGTTGATCTGGGCATTGCCGATCGACTGGTTGTTGAAAACCGGAAGGAGCGAGTTGACGTTGAGGGGGGATGAAAGACCCACGTCCGTGGTCGTCCGGAGGCTGGGGAGCCGGGTGGCCGAGGACAGGGGAGGCAGCATCGCCAAGAAGGCGATCCACCCGAGGATCCGGACGCGGTTCATCCCTCTCCCCCGAGTGGGTTGTGGCAGGCCACCTCGTGGGACGGGGCCAGAAGGCGGCGGAGGGGACGTTCCCTGTGACAGCGGTCGAGCGCCCTCGGACAACGGAGGGCATAGGGACAACGCGGACCTGCCGGGTGGGGAAGCGGTGCCGCGGGCAGCGGCGGTCTCACCACCGGATCCCGGCCACGGACGAAACGCGGAAGCGCATCGAAAAGTGCGGCCGTGTAGGGATGCGCCGGATGGGCGACGAGTTCCCGGGTGGGTGCGATCTCGACCAGGGTACCCCGGTAGAGCACCGCGATGCGCCGGGCCAGGTAGGAGACCGCACCGAGATCATGGGTGATGAAAAGGTAGGTCAGGCCGAGCCGGCCCTGGAGATCCCGCAGGAGGTTCAGGATCCGGGCCTGCATCGAGACATCGAGCCCCGAGGTCGGCTCGTCGAGCACGAGGAGCTCGGGTTCCGTGGCCAGCGCACGTGCGATCGCGACCCGTTGCCGCTGCCCGCCCGAATAATACCGGGGAGGACGGTCGAGCATGGCAGGAGGCAGGCCCACCTGGTCCAAAAGATGCGAGGCCTGGTTCCGCCACCCTTCGGGATTTCCGAGCCGGAGGAGCCGCAGGGGTTCGGTCAGGATCTCCTCGACCGTGAACCTGGGGTTCAAAGACTCGGTCGGATCCTGGAAGACGATCTGGAGACGGGGCCGGTAGGGCCGCAGTTCCCGCACGGACAAGGCCGTGAGGTCGATCCCCCCGAAGCGGATGCGACCGTCACGGGGTGCCACGAGCTGGACCACGGCACGACCGAGCGTTGTCTTTCCCGATCCGGATTCGCCGATCAGGCCCAGGCACTCCCCGCGGCCGATCTCGAAGGAAACCCCGTCGATGGCCACAAGACTCCCCCGGCCGCGGCGCAAGAGACCCCCTGCACCGGCCGTGAAGGCGACCGTAAGATCCTGGAGGGCGAGCAAGGGGGTGCTCATGCCCCCTCCGGGCCGCACGGCCGGTGACAATACGCCCAGTGTCCCTCGTCGCCAACCCGCGGCGGGTCCTCACTCCGGCACCGGGCGATGGCCTGCAGGCAGCGCGGCGCGAAACGGCAGGCGGGCGGATAGTCGAAGGGACTGGGGGGCACGCCCTCGATGTCCGTGAGACGGACCTCCGGTGCCTCGAGCCGGGGGATGGCCCCGAGCAGCGCATGGCTGTAGGGATGGAGCGGACCGTCCAGAAACGGGCGAACCCCTCCGGACTCGACCGTGCGCCCGGCGTACATGACGAGGACGTCGTCCGCATATTCGGCGACCAGCGAGAGGTCATGCGTGATGAACAGGATGGCAAGGCCGCGTTCGTGTTGCAGGCGCTGGAGGAGCCTCAGGATCTCGGCCTGCGTGATGAGATCAAGGGAGGTGGTCGGCTCGTCGGCCACAAGCAGCCGGGGATCACAGGCAAGCGCCAGGCCGATCGCGACACGCTGCCGCATCCCGCCCGAAAACTGGTGCGGGTAGTCATCGAGCCGGCTTTCCGCCTCGGGCACGCCCACGATCTCGAGGAGTTCGAGGGCCCGGGCCCGCGCCGCCCGCCCATCGAGTCCGAAGGAGAGCTGGGCTGCCTCGACGACCTGCCTCCAGATGGGCAGGCTCGGGTTGAGGGCAGAGAGCGGGTTCTGGAAGACCGCGCCGACGAGACGGCGCCGGAGACACCGCCAGTCCGTACGGGACAGTCCGAGCACCTCCTGTCCCTCGAGGATGATCCGTCCCCGATCGACGGCAAATCCCCACGGCAAAAGGCCGAGGATTGCCGCGGCGGTCAGAGACTTGCCGCAACCCGACTCGCCGACCAGGGCCAGGAGGCGGCCGGGCTGGATCTCGAAACTCACCTCCTCGATGACCGGGAACGTCCGCCCGTCCCGACGCCCCGAGACCCTGAGCCCTTCGACCGAGAGGAGCGGGGTGGATGCCATCGCCTTCACCGGCCCTCCAGCCGGTTCAGGAGCCCCTGTCCCACGAGGTTCATCGACAGGATCGCCAGGAGGATCGCGAACCCCGGAAAGAAAATGAGCCACCAGCTGCCGGTGATCGCGAGGTTGGAGCCGTTGCCGAGGAGCCCCCCCCAGGATGGTTCGGGCGGCTGGATGCCCAGGCCCAGGAACGACAAACCTGCCAGGGTCAGAATGAGATCGGCCACCGTGAAGGTGGCGTTCACGATCACGACCGGAAACATGGAACGAAGGAGATGGGTCCGCGCCAGGTATCCGGTCCCGGCCCCGTACTGGCGGGCCGCGAGGATATAGTCGCGTCCCTTGTAGGCCAGGACCTCGTTGCGCACGATCCGGGCGAGTCCGGGCCAGGACAGGAGACCGAGGAGCAGGATCAGGCTCAGGGGACGGAGCGGAACGATCGCCGCGAAAAAAATCATGAGGACGAGGGTGGGCAGGGCCAGGATCGCATCGAGGATCCTCATGAACACACGGTCGAGCCAGACCGGGCTCAGTCCGGAGGCCATGCCGTATGCGAGGCCGATGAGGAGCGCCAGGATGGAACCCACGATCGCAACCCCGAGGCTCGGTCGCCCGCCATACATCATGCGCGCCAGGAAACTCCGGCCGAGATCGTCGGTTCCGAGCGGGTGGCGGACGGAGGGAGCTCGAAAGAGCGCGTGGGGATGGATGGTGTAGGGACTTCGGGGATAGACCAGGGGGCCAAGCCAGGAGAAGGCCAGAAGGCCGAGGAAGAGGGTGAGGCCTGTGACGACGAGCGGTGCCGCCCGCCAGCTCCGGCCGAACGCTCCCCAGCGAAGCAGGGGCAGGAATCCCCAGCGGCTTCGGGCGGGCTCACTCATAGCGGACCCGGACGTCCAGGATGCTGTTCAGGAGATCGGCGACCAGGTTGCCGAGAATGGTGAGCACGCCGATCAGGAGCGTGATGGCGCTCAGCGTGGGATAGTCCTGGTCGAGGGCGGAACGCCAGAGCAGCCAGCCGAGCCCCGGATAGTTGAAGACGCTCTCGGTCAGAACCCCGCCCACGAAGAGGACGGGGATCATCATGCCGACCAGGGTCACGAAGGGGCGGACGGCATTGCGCAGGACATGGCGGGTTGCGATGCGCCACTCGGAAAGTCCGCGGGCGCGGGCCGTCCGCACGTAGTCCTGGCGGTACTCCTCCCGCGCCTGGTGGCCGAAATAGCGCGAAAAGCCGGCCGAGACCGGCAGGGCCAGGGTCAGGACGGGAAGCGTGAGATGGCGGAGGCGGCCGACCCATCCCGGATGCCCGACCCCCCCCGGAGGAAGCCAGTCGAGACGGATCGAAAAGACGTAGATCAGGAGGATGCCGGTGAAGAAAACCGGCATCGCATAAAAGACGATCTGGAGAAAGCCGATGATCCGTCCCCCGAGGCGGTCGGCCCAGTACCCCTGGAGGAGTCCCACGACCAGCGAGACCAGGATGGCGAGCGCGAGGGCCCCGAGATCCAGGGCCAGGGTCCGGTCGAGATAGACGCCGATCAGGCGGGACACCCCGACATGCTGGATGTAGGAATAGCCGAGTCGGCCCTCCAGGAGATGATCCCACCAGATCCCGTACTGGTCGAGGAGCGGGCGGTCCAGGCCCATCTGCCGGTTGAGGGCCGCCACCGCCTCCGGGCTCGCATGGCTCCCCAGGATGCTGTAGGCCGGCCCCCCCGGCGTGGCATGGATCATGAAGAAGACCAGGGTCACGAGAAGCGCGAGCGAGATCACCGAGACGGAAAGCCGCCGCATGATCATTGCCCACACAAGCCCTCCTCCGTCCCGCCTCTCGGGCGGATCTCGTCATCTCGGTCACCGGGGCGCGGCGCAGGGGCGTCACGCGGGGCCTTGGACAGCCGGCCGGAACCATCGCCCGCCGGCGCGGATCCCTGCCATTCAAGACCGGGTTCCGGTTTACCACGCCCACGCAACCGCTGTCAATGAGGGCGGGCCGGGAGGCCTCCTCCTCGATGACGTGCTAGCCTATCGCTACCCTCCTCACTTCGACTTTCAAACGGATCCGAGGTTCCCATGACCGATGCACACATTGCCGCCCTCACCCCTGCGGTCCTCGAGCTGGAGCCGGGGACCTACTGGTGGTGTCGCTGCGGGCGATCCCAGAACCAGCCCTTCTGCGATGGATCCCACCGGGGGACATCCTTCTCTCCCCTGTCCTTCGAGATCCAGGAAAGGAAAACGGTCGCCCTCTGCCGCTGCAAGCACACCCAAAGCTCCCCTTTCTGCGACGGGACCCATCGATCGCTCGGACCGATCGAGAAACGGGAGGACTGATTCACCGGATCTGCTGTCGGGTCCTGGACAGGGAGCACCGGACGCGGAGGCTTCCCGGTGAACCCCCGATGCACAATCCCTTTGCGCTCAGCAGAAGGACGGCGTCTTCCACCACTGACTCGACGAACGGCCCGGTCACGCCGCTTCCCACAGCGCACGAATGGGGACGGCATACATCGCATCCTCAAACCGCAGGCTCATCTCACCGTCATACAGCACAACGCCGCCCGCGAACCGCTTTCCGCCAGCCTCCCTGAGCTTGCGCAGCCCGCGGAAATCCGCCCCCCGTGACAGTGGCACCGGCTTTGACCTCGATTCCCGCCAACGCGCGCACCCCGCGCTCGATCACGAGGTCCACCTCGAAACCGTCCCGGTCCCGGAAGTGGGAAAAGGTCAGTGTCTCATCGCGCCAGCTCGCCTGACGTTTCAGCTCCTGGAAGACGAAGGTCTCCAGCAACTGGCCAAACCGGACCCGATCGGACCGGAGGTCATCGGCACCAATGCCCAGCATCGTGCACGCCAAGCCGGTCTCACCGAGATGCAGTTTCGGTGTCTTCACCAGCCGGGACAGGCGGTTGCTGTGTCAAGGTGGAAGTTCCTCCAGAAGGCACACACGGGCCAGGAGCGCGATTGCGGTCAATGGCGGTCTTCAGCGAGGCAACAGGTGGGGCACATGCTGGATCTCGTCGAGGATCACCCGCCGTGGCAGGTCGTCCACGAACCCGACCGGATCGTCAACAGCTGCACTGCGCACGGTCGCATCGTCGCCCGCCCGCTCTTCCCGATCAAGACGATCTTGGCTTTGTGGGAGATCCAGCAGGCCTGCGACTTCATCGGGAAGGAATCCTCGGGGCCGTCATGAGCCCGTCTCGATGCTCTCCACGAGCGGCTACCCATGGTTCGAGATCCACCAGATCTGGCGGGTTTTGAGCGCAATCGTCGAGGCGGAGGCTTTTCAGTGGATTCGTGCGGGAAACTGGAACGTGAAGCGGCGACCCGGACCTGAAGCTCCGACGGCCGGCCGTTCCCCGCGCCGCAATCGCCGCGCTGGTGCTGACCGCGTCGAGGATGGGTCGCCGGTGCGGGCAGGGTCGCTTGGGGAACCCCAATCTGCGCGCATGCTCAGTACGGACGGTGGAACCTCGGTGCGGGAGATCCATCGGACCAGAACGGAACGACGACGACCATCACCCGGGTTTCCGCGTTGCCGCTGGAAACACTGGCAAGGACGGGGGTCCCCGGCAAGTTGGCGCCCCAGTTTGGGGTGTGGCGGGCGGGAAAATAGAACATCAGGTGGGGGCGCCAGGGCCCCGGGTTTCCGCCCACGCCCCAACTGTCCTTGGACATCATGTAACAGATGGCGCCCGCACCGGGCGGCTTCAGCGTGCCATCGGCCCATGCGGCCTTTTCCCGGGCACCGATCTCACTCCGCGACGCCCCCGCGAGCGCCCAGCCGGTCGTCCGGAGATACTCAGCGAGCACGGTCTGGCTGCCTTGCGCATTGAAGCACATCGGGATCCGGAAGTTCGGATTCCAGAATCGGGCACGGTTGACCGTCACCGAAGCATCCCACGACCGCGTGACCAGACAGACGAATCCGTTCCTTCCCGGGACCGCCGTGAAATAGCCGTGGGCACCCAGCACCAGGACCGTCGCATGCATCGAGATTGCCGGCGGCGCGGCAGTCCGGGCCAGAGCGATCTCTTGCGCCCGGCCCGGCATCAGATAGGCCCGGATCGGCGCCATGGCGGAGCGGGCGGGGACCCGGGATCCTGCCCATGCCGACGGGGCTTGGGCGATCGCCAGCACGGATAAAAGCAACGCACAGGGACCGGATCGATAACTGATGCGTGTATCCAAAGGAATCCCCCTCTCTTTCTGGATTGGGTTTCGGGTCCCAGCGTACCAGATTGGCCTGGGATCGGATTCATTGCCGGGGGGAAGCCGGTGCATCACTGAAACGGGGCTACACGGTCTCTCAGTGATCGCAACGGATCGGGGGCGTGCCGCCGCCCGGGCGATCCACGCTGTGACTCCCACAAAGGACGTGAGGTCGTGTTGTGCTTCGTGTGCGAATTGTGTAGGCGTAGAGCACACTGTCGGCGATCGAATCCTGCTGGTCCGCGAAGTATGGATGCTGCGCCAGGTGGGTATCCATCACGGCCAGGGCGGCTCGTCCCTGCTCGGGCCAAAACCCGGTACGGGATGCCGGCCACGCCAAAAACGGCCATGTCGGCTGCTTCTTCAAGAGTGCGCAGAAGTGCAAGATGCGGTAGGAAACGCTTGGCCTCAGCGACAAGGAAAATCTCGACGACGGCCGGATGTGGCCGACGACTTCGCACTCAGGGAACCGGCACGACTGAGGAATCCCGGATCCTTGCGCTCCTCAAGTAGGCGGTCCACTGGGGATCGGGAACCAGCGCCTGCCGACGGATGCGCGAGCAGGTGGCCGCACCGGACGTGTGTCTCCCGTAACCCTGACCCAGGACTCCCTCTAGGACCGGCTCGCCCCAAGCGTCCCCCTTTCGGTTGGCGTAGAATCGGGGTGGAGCCAGAATGCGATGTGGCTTTCTGGCCCTCAACCGGACCCGGTGGAGCTGCCCGTGAAATGCCCCCAGTGCAATGTGGATCTGGTGCCGGCCGTCCGGCACAAGCTCAAGGTCAACACCTGCCCCACCTGCAAGGGCATGTGGCTCGAATACCAGGAACTCGACGAACTGGAAGACGAGGTCTTCGATTTCGGCGAGGAAGCCAAGGGAACACTGGTCTTCCAATCGACGTCCACGACTGCCCAATGTCCCGAATGCAGCGAATTCCTCAAGAAGTTCAGATACCGGCTCTATGATCTGGAGATGGAGTTCTGCCCGAAACAACACGGGTATTGGCTTGTGGAGGACGAGGACAACCGGGTGCTTGAGTTGATGAAAAAAGAAGAAGCGGGTGTCAAACGGTCGGTGCGGGCGGAAGACCAGTGGACAGCGACCCTGAAGCGCATGCGTTCCGGTTCGTTTCTCAGCAAGGTACGGGACCTGTTCCACTAGCCCGGTGGGCACTGCCGGCCGACTACCTGAACCCATCGCGAGGGAACCCGCGTAAGCAGCTGGAGTGATCTGCTCCACAAATGCCGAAATCATGGAACGGTGCCACTCTTTGCGGGTGCAACTATCGTGACGCCATGTCCTGACCTTCATCGATCCCACCACGGCCTTCACCCAGACCTGTGGCCCTCCCCGGCAAGGAGAACGGCCATACCGAGGCTGCGCCCAACGCGGCCCTGAGCCTGCTGCCGGCCACCCCCCGGTGCTGCTCTCCGAGAACAGGAGTGAGTTCGAGGCCACCTTTTCCCCAACGGCCCCAAGACCAAGGCATTGCACGCGGGTACGCTGATCCCAAGATCCCGAAGAGAGGGCCCACGCCGAACGCTTCAACCGCACCATCCAGGCATCCTTCGTCGACTACCACGAAGACCTTCTCTTCACCGATCTCGCCGGGTTCAACCGGAAGCTCGCCGATTGGCTCGTCTTCAAGAACGCCCGGCGACCCACCATCGACTGCCAGAAAGCCCCGCCATCCTTCCTCCCCGGACACCCGCCCGACTGCCAAAGGGGATGGAGCATGCAGGTTCCTGAATAAGAGTATAACTATGGTTATACTCAAGTCATGAAGACTGCGATATCGATCCCTGACGCCCTCTTCCAGGAAGCGGAGACGCTCGCGAAAAGGCGAGGCATTTCGCGCAGCGAGCTGTACGCCACCGCAATAGCGGGTTACGTCAAGGATGAAAGGTTCTTCGGGGTACGAGAGCAGCTCGACGCCGTATATGGGGCGGCACCGGAGGCGTCGGAGCTTGAGCCTGAACCTGCAGCGATGCAGTGGCGGTCACTTCCCAGGGAAAAGTGGTAGGAGATGCAACGAGGCGAGCTCTGGTGGGCATCGCTTCCGGATCCGATTGGATCCGGGCCTGGATCTCGGCGACCTCTACTCATTGTTCAGTCCAATGACTTCAATGAAAGCACGATTCGCACGGTCGTCTGTGCAGTCATCAGTTCAAACCTCCGTCTCGGGCGGGCGCCCGGCAATGTCCGGTTCCGTGCACGTGCCAGCGGCGTGAGCCGAGATTCGGTTGTCAACGTGTCGCAGCTGATCACGGTCGACAAGCAGCTATTGACCGAGCGGATCGGTCGGCTCGCGCCGGACTTGCTGCGGGACGTGGATTTGGGCATCCGGCTTGTACTGGCCGTATAAGAGAGCGCGCGGGCCAACCTGACAATCGCAGGCCACAACCCGGGTCGCGGGCTTCGCGGCGCGCGTTTCGGTATTCCCTGGCGTCCAGCACGACGGCAGGCAGACTGAACTTCTCCTGCATCTCGAGGGACCCTTGTTTGCAGATGGAGGTCGGCCAGATCGCGAGCCGGTGACGTCGGCGCTCAGCCCGGTATTCAACAGAGGACGATGCCCGCCTCGATCGTCTTTCCGAAATCCACCTCGCCGGACAGGATCACGCGGTTGGGGACGGCGACCGCAGCGCGAACAGCGCCGCTTCGATCTGGTGTGGGTTCAGATCCAAAGCGGCGTCGAATCGGGCTGTGGGAAAGCGGGCCATGCCGGAAGGCGCACATCGCGTGAGGTCGTGGACGTGGTACATGGCCTGGTGGGGCTCATCCGCACGGCCTCGCCCAGCGCGTCTGGGTCGCAGACCACGAGGCCCACATCATCGGCTCGAAAGGCAACCTGCTTCCGACACTGACCACCGCGACCGCCGCAAGACCGGCTGCGCCCGGCGTTCGCCGTTCCGTTCTGAAGTGGCGGAGAGAGAGAG
>JAKATI010000002.1 GCA_021828045.1 Pseudomonadota bacterium
GTCGTCTCTTTCATCGACGTGCTGCTCATGCTGCTCGTCTTCTTCATGCTGTCGACCACCTTCATCCAGAGTGCCCATCTCAAGATCCAGCTGCCCAAGGCGGCCGTTGGGGCGACTTCGATGAAATCCGGGCTCGTGATCACGATCGATCGTCACGGCCGCTATTACGTCGACCAGGAGGCGCTCTCGCGTTCGGGGCTCACCGCACTGGAGCAGGCCATCCGGCGTTTCATCGGCCACCGCCGACGGATCCCGGTCACGATTCGTGCGGATGGCCGGGTCCCCTATCAGTTCGTGGTGACGGCCTTGAATGCGGTCGGGCGCCTTGGGCTCCATCAGATCAACCTGGTGACCGTACGGACCGTGACGCCACCCCGGTCACGATGAAGCTGTCCTTTTTCCACCTCGACCCGACGGCGCGGAGGGCTTATTTCCGCCTTCTGGGTTATATCCGTCCGCACTGGAAGGCCTTTGCCGCCTCGGTCTTGGGGATGCTGCTTTATGCATTGAGCCAGCCGGCCTTCACCGCGCTGATCCGTCCCCTCCTGAACGGCAGTTTTGCCCACGAGAAGGTTCCGTACCTGGACTGGATTCCGCTCGTCATCGTAGGCGTTTTTCTGATTCGCGGCATCGCCGGGTTTGGTGCGACCTACGGCATGGCGGGGGTGGGCCGACGTGTCATCGAGCGCTTGCGCAGCGAGATGTTCTCCCGGCTCGTGCACTGGCCGGCCGCGCAGTACGACCGTTTGCCGGGGGGGTTGCTGGTCTCGACCATGACCTACAACATCGAGCAGGTCGCGGAGGGGATCACCTATGCGCTCACCATCCTCATCCGGGACAGTCTCACGGTCTTGGGACTCGTGGGCTGGATGGTCTACCTCGCGCCCGGACTCTGTCTGTTTCTTCTGGTCGTGGCCCCCCTGGTCCTGATCCTGGTACGAACGTTGAGCCGGCGTTTCCGTCGGGTCAATACCCAGATCCAGCAATCGATGAGCGAGGTCACGGGATTGTCCGAGGAGGCGGTCGTGAGCCAGGCTGTGATCAAGACCTATAACGGAGCGGACTGGATCCGGAAGCGCTTCGAGGCGGCGAACCGCCGGAACCGGGATTGGAACCTCAAGCTGGCTGCGAACCTCGCAGCCTCCGGGCCGCTCATCCAGTTCGTGGCGGGGGTCGGGATCGCGCTCGTGGTCTACGCTGCACTCCTGTCACCCTGGTTCCATGTCGCCTCGGTCGGCACCTTCATCTCCTTCTTGAGCGCCTTGCTCCTGCTGCTCGCCCCTTTGAAGCACCTGACCAACGTCAATGCTCCGATCCAGCGCGGCGTGGCGGCCGTGATCCCGGTTTTCGAGATCCTCGACTCGGCCCCGGAGTGTCTGGAGGGGGGGTTGCCGCTGACCGAAAGTCGGGGGGACATCGAGTTCGACCGGGTTTCCTTCCGTTATGACGAGAGCCTTCCCTCCGTCCTTGAGGACATCACGTTCCGGATCCATCCGGGCCAATCAGTGGCCCTGGTCGGTCGCTCCGGGAGCGGAAAGACCACGATCAGCGAGCTTTTGGTCCGCCTCTACGATACGAGTTCCGGAACCATCCGGCTGGATGGGCGCGATCTCCGGGACTGGTCCCTTGCCGATCTCCGGAATCAAATGACGCTCGTAAGCCAGGATGGCCTCCTGTTCAATGCCACGATTGCGGAAAACATCGCCTATGGATGCGAGGGGCCGGTGGAACGGGCAGCGCTCGAGTTTGCGGCAACGGAGGCCTCCCTGATCGAGGAGATCCGGAAGATGCCCTTGGGTTTCGATACCCCGGTGGGGGAACGCGGGATGCTCCTCTCGGGGGGGCAGCGCCAGCGCATCATGATTGCACGGGCCCTGCTTCGGAAATCGCCGATCCTGATCCTGGATGAGGCCACCTCCGCCTTGGACACGGTGGCCGAACGTGAGGTCCAGCAGGCCATCGCGCGGGCCATGAGCCGGAAGACCACGCTGATCATCGCCCATCGCCTGTCGACGGTGGAACGGGCCGACCGGATCCTGGTTCTCGAGAACGGACGGATCGTCGAAGAGGGCAGCCACGCCGATCTCGTTTCGAAGTCCGGTGCCTATGCCCAGCTGCAACGGAGTCTCGTCGATGCCCCGGGAGGAAGGGTGCCATGAGCCGGAGGCGGATGGAGACCTTTCTGGTCCGACACTGGTATGCCCCCCGCCTCAGCCCGGTCCTCTATCCCCTGGTTCCCCTGGCCGGACTCTTCGGCATGGCGAGCCTCATCCGGCAGACTCTGGCCGAGCTGCGCCTGCCGGGACCTTACCGGCCCCCCGTGCCGGTCCTGGTCGTGGGCAACCTCACGGTCGGTGGGACCGGCAAGACCCCGCTCGTGATCTGGCTCGTCGAGGAGTTCCGTGAACGGGGGGTCAGGGTCGGTGTGATCAGCCGTGGCTACAAGGGGTGTCTGGCCGGTCCGGTCCGGGTCCCGCCCGAGGGTTCTGCCCGGGATTTCGGGGATGAACCGGTCCTGATTGCCCGGCGCACCGGCTCGCCCGTGGTGATCGGGCGCAACCGGGCCCAAGCCGCCCGCTGGCTTCTGGAACATGAAACCATCGATCTCATCCTCTCCGATGACGGCCTGCAGCACCACCGGCTCGCCCGGGATGTCGAATGGATCACGGTCGATGGATCCCGGGGATGGGGTAACCGCTGGCTTTTGCCCGCAGGCCCCCTGCGTGAACGGGTGGGACGATCCCGGCAGGTGGATGCCGTCTGGGTCAAAGGGCCGGCTTCCGGGAGCCCTGCGGGTTATCCCTTCGAGCTCACCGCCCGGCAGGCGATTCACCTGTGCGACCAGGAGCACCGCCCGCTTGGGCACTTCGCCGGACAAACCGTGCATGCCGTGTCCGGGATCGGGCACCCCGACTCGTTTTCCAGGCTTTTGGCTGCCCATGGTCTTGTGGTCCAGCCCCACCCGCTCGCGGATCACGGCCATCTGCCGGTAGGACAGCTTCACGCCTGGCGCCCCGAGGCCCCGATCCTCCTCACCGAGAAGGACGCCGTAAAATATGCTCCCGAAGAATGTTCCGACCGCATGTGGTCGGTTCCCGTCGAGGTCACCGTGGGCACACCGTCCTGTTTTTTGGCAATCGATGAACTGGCCGCACGAGTCCGGTCGTGGAACCGTTGACGATGGATCCCCGCTGGCTCGAATGGGTGGTCTGTCCGCGTTGCCGGGGCCGACTGGACTTCCGGGAGGAGCCCGGTGAGCTTTGGTGCCCCACGGACCGTCTCATCTTCCCGATCCGTGAGGGGATCCCGGTCCTGCTCTTGGACGAGGCCCAGAGTCCGGACGAGTCGTCGACCCCGGCCGCTCCACCGGATCCATCCCCATGAACGAATATGAGTACCAGGTGGTCATTCCGGCTCGGTGGGCCTCGACCCGTTTCCCCGGCAAGGTCCTCCATCCCATCCACGGTCAGCCCATGCTGGCCCATGTCGTGAGTCATGCCCGTGAAAGCGGGGCCTCCCGCATCATCGTGGCGAGCGAGTCCGACCAGGTCCTCGAGGTGGCCCGGAGGCTCGGGGTCGAGGGCTGCCTGACGTCAGAGGCGCATGCAAGCGGCACCGATCGGATCGGCGAGGTCGCCGATCAGCTCGGTTGGGACGATGAGACCCTGGTCGTCAACCTGCAGGGGGATGAACCCTCGATGCCCGGATCACTGGTCGAGCAGTGTGCCTTTCTTCTGGCCCGTTCGTCGGATGCGTCCATGGCGACCTTGGGGGTGGCCCTTCATTCACGGGAAGATTTTGCCAATCCCAACATTGTGAAGATCGTGACCGACATCCGGGGGCACGCCCTGTATTTCAGCCGCGCATCCATCCCCTATCCCCGTGGCGATTCCGGCCAGACCGAGGTGCCGACCCGCGTGCGGGGCGCCTTGCGGCACATCGGCCTCTACGCCTACCGGGTGGGTGCCTTAAGACGCCTGGTCCGCGAACCACCCTGTGAACTCGAGCAGATCGAGCGTCTGGAACAGTTGCGGGCGCTTTGGATCGGCTTCGCGATCGCCGTGGAAAGCGCGCGGGTGGTCCCCGGTCCCTCGGTCGACGAACCGGGGGACATTGCCCGGGCGGAAGCCTGGTCCGGAGCCGGGAGTCTGTTGCACAGCAGGGGCTGAAAGGCCGGGCTACCAGTCGATCTTCTTCCGGTCCTGCCAGAAAAAGCCGCTTTCCTTGAAATCCGGGTCGGTCGCCATCCAGACCAGGGTATCGATGCCTTCCTCGATCGAACGCGGGGCTGAAGGACCACCCATGTGTGTCCGAACCCACCCGGGAGAGACGCTGTTGACCAGGATGCCGCGGTCCGCGAAAACCTGGGCAAAGACCCGCGTCGCCGCATTGAGCGCGGTCTTCGACATCCGGTAACCGAGGGAGCCGCCCGTCATCCGGCTCAGGGACGCCATCTGGGAGGACACGTTGAGGATGCGGCTTCCCGTCCGGAAAAAGGGGGCGAGCACCTGGATGATCCGGACTGCTCCGACGGCATTGATTCTGAAACTTTCGATCAGAACCGTGGGGGAGACCCGGAGCGGGTCGGGATCCACGTCGGGGCCATGCGACCTCGGAGATTCCGGGTAGATGCCGGCATTGTTGACCAGCACGGCCACCGGAACTCCGGACTCACTCAGTCGGGCCACGAGCCGGGCGAGCGCGTCCTCGTCGGTGATGTCGAGCGGGAGGCACTCGGCCGTTCCGCCCTCTTCCCGGATCGCAGCTGCAACCGCATCTCCCCCGGCCTGGTCCCGGGCGCCCACGAGCACCCGAAATCCGGATCGGCCGAGCGCCTCCGCTACGGCACGGCCCAGTCCCCGGTTGGCCCCGGTGATGACCGCCCACTCGTCTCGACCGCGTGGAGTCTTTGTCATGGAAACAGTCTAGCCCGTCTCGCCATCAGGCGCCTTGGGTTACACGGGCAGTTCGACGCATGAGTCATGACGGCGTCAGTAGGGATTTTGGGGATTCAAGGGTGTTCCTCTGGCTGGTCAATCTGCCCTAGCAGCCTGTCGGACTTTTATTCCGGTTAGCCTCGATCTTCACACCAGGGAATCCGACGTTCCCCCAGGGAATGGGGGTGGACTTGTCGATCGGGTCGGCATCGATGAGCAGGGGGTTATGGGCGCGGCGCGGGAGCCGGGCGAACCCGGCGACCGCATCGGCGCCCATCCTGTCCGTTCCGTACCCCACCCTGATGGTCGTCCCATGCAACATCTCCTCTCGTATGATGTTGCCATGTTCGCATATCGGGTATGGCGAGAGCCGGGGAACCCCTGCTGCCGGCATCAGAACCCCGCGGCTTTAGCCCTGGGGAGATTCAGCGCAGTTTCAAACGGGCTCTTTGCCAAAGGGCGTAGAGCGCCGGAATCACCAGTAGCGCCAGCAGGGCTGCGCTGAACATGCCGCCGATCATAGGGGCCGCGATGCGTTTTATCATGTCGGCACCGGCCCCGTGACTCAGCATGACGGGTAGCAGACCCACCACAACCAACGTGAAGGTCATGGCCAAGGGTCGCAGGCGTAACATGCTGCCCTCGATGATCGCGAGCTGCAGGTCGTGCCAGTTTTGGAGGGCGTCGTGGGCTTGGCGGCGCTGCAAGGCCTGATCCAGATACAGCAGCATCACGACCCCGAATTCCACCGCCACTCCAGCGAGTGCAATGAATCCCACGACTACGGCTACGGAAAGCTTGTAATCCAGGATATAGACCAGCCAGAGTCCGCCGACCAACGAAAAGGGCAAGGTTACCAAGACAATGGCCACCTCCACTGCATTGCGAAAGTTGAAGTACAGCAGTAAGGCAATCAGCAGTAGCACGGCCGGCACCACCAACAGCAGGCGCTGGTTGGCACGCTGCATGCTTTTGTACTCACCCACCCAGTCCAGGGTATAGCCGGGCGGGAGATGCACGGTCTTTGCTAACACTTGCTTGGCTTGCGCCACATATCTACCCAGGCTGGTCCCCGGTTGAAGATTGATGGTGACCCAATCGTTCAGCTGACTGTCGTCACTGGTCAGCATGGGCGGGCCCTTCTCCACTTCTATTCGGGCCACTTGAGTGAGTGGAATCTGGGCTCCGTCCGGTGTAGCGACACGACTCTCCAGCAACGCCTCGAGGGACTGTCGGCGATCGCGGGGATAGCGCAAATTGACCGGAAAGCGTTGCACCCCCTGAACCGCCGTCGTCAGCACCTTGCCACCAATCGCGGTTTCCACCAGTCGGTTCACGTCTGCCACGGAAATCCCATAGCGTGCCGCGGCATCACGATTCGTATGAATGACCAGATAGCGCCCGCCCAGCACTCGGGCTGCATAGGCGGTCTGCGTAGTCGGGAGGGTTTGTAGAGCGGCTTGAACCTCCTTCCCCAGACGGTTGAGGGTCGCCAGATCGGGTCCGGCGATCTTGATGCCGAGCGGTGTCTGCAGGCCGGTGGTCAGCATACTTTCCCGGTCCTTGATCGGTTGGGTCCAGATGTTGCTGAGTCCAGGAATCTGCAACGCCTGGTTGAGTTGGTCACGCAACTTATGCAAGGTCATCCCGGCGGGCCACTGGTTGGATGGCTTGAGGGTAACCACCGTGTCATACATGTAGATCGGTGCCTGATCGGTGGCGGTCTGTGCGCGGCCCGCCTGGCCAAATACCGTTCGTACTTCCGGAAAGGTTTTGATGATCCGATCCGTCAGTTGCAGCAGGGCAGCCGATTCCCCATTGGAAATCGCCGGACTCTGGGCGATCGGCATATACAACAAAGTCCCTTCATCCAGGGGCGGCATGAGCTGGGTACCGAGCTTTTGCCAAGGGAACAGGAGCGTCAGGGCAAACAGACCCGCCGCGATGATGACGAGCCCAGGTGCCCGTAGAACGGTGTGAATGACGGGCCGGTACAGCGCTGCCAAGGCCCGATTGAGTGGATTTTTCCGCTCCGGCGGAATCTTGCCGCGAATGAACCAGGCCATGAGCAACGGCACCAGCGTAATGGAAAGGATGGCTGCAGTGGCAATGGCGAAGGTTTTGGTAAAGGCCAGCGGCGCAAACAGCTTGCCTTCTTGTCCGCCCAGTGAAAAAATCGGCAGGAACGAAACCGCAATGATCAGTAAAGAGAAAAACAGGGCCGGGCCAACTTCCGCTGCCGCTTCGCGTGCGGTAATCCAGGGATTTGCTCCTTCACCACTTTCCAGGTGTTTGTGCAGGTTCTCGATCATGACCACCGGTGCATCCACCATGACTCCAACGGCGATGGCGATCCCTCCCAAGGACATAATGTTCGCCGGGATCCCGAGACCGTACATCACCACGAACGCCCCGAGGATTCCCACGGGCAAGGCAATCAATACGACCAGTGCCGAACGTGCCCGCATGAGGAAGAGGACGGTGATCAGGAGTACGGCCAAGCATTCTTCCAGTAACTTTCCGCTGAGCGTCCGGATACTTCGCTGAACAAGCGATCGCTGACTGTAGGTGGTGACCACTTTCACTCCGGGTGGCAGTGAAGCTTTTAGGCTTTTCAGCTTTTGCTGTATCCGTTTGATCAGCGCATTGGCATTCCCTCCCTGGTCCATCATCACAATCCCGCCCACCACCTGTCCTTGCCCATTGAGTTCGGCAATCCCACTCGGCAGAACCGGGCCCAGTTGCACGCGAGCAACCTGCTGCAGAGTCACCGGTATTCCGTCCCGTACGGCAAGGGGAGTCCGCCGCAAGTCCTGTAAGGAGTGAATGTAGCCAGCCGTTCGCACGATATAACGCGATTCCCCCCGATCCACCACCGAACCACTGGTTTCCCCATTGGCCGCCCGAATGGCCGCCTCGACCTGTGGCAAGGTGAGCTGGTAGGCGAGCAGGCGATCGGGGTGGACCACCACCTGATACTCCTGCTCCATCCCCCCCACGGTGGCCACCTGGGCGACACCGTGAATACCCTGCAGAGCGAATCTCAGAAACCAGTTCTGCAGGGTGGTGAGCTGGGCAAGATTGAGGGTGCCACGGGGGTCGGTCAGCGCATATTCATAGATCCAGTCCACGCCGGAGCTATCCGGTCCCAAAGCGGGAGTCACCCCTGGGGGTAGTTCACTCTGAGCCTGTTCCAGATATTGCAGGACCAGATTGCGCGCCTGAAAAATAGGCGTGCCACTGCGAAAGAGAACATAGACGTACGAATCCCCAAACATGGAATAGGCACGTACTGCCCGAGCCCCCGGCACTTCCTGTAAGGTCGTTTCCAAGGGATAGGTCACCTGATCCTGGATGATCTGAGGGGCCTGTCCCGGAAAGCTGGTTTTGACGATCACTTCGGTCGGCGAGATATTGGGGAGGGCTTCCAGGGGGATCTCCCGCAGGGCCAAAACCCCGGCGACGACCACGACGAGGCTTGCCAGAACCACCAATAGCGGGTTGTCGATACACCAGCGCAGGATCGCCTTAATCATGACCCCGGCTCCCCAGGTGCATGCCTGCCATCGAGGCAGTCTGAGGGGTCACGACGGGCCTGTGGGTTGCAGATTGCTTGGGTTGCTGTAGGGGCTTTGGGGAACCAGGGGGTGTGGCATCCCGGGTCCCACCCAGCATCCGAGCCTGTACGGACTGGAATTGAGATTCCGAATAGAGCAGGAATTGCGCATTGTCCACGACCTGCTCTCCTGCCCGTAACCCCTGACGAATGGCCGTCCAGCCGTCGGTTTCCGGCCCGACCCGAACTTGCACCGGGAGAAAATGCCCCTCGGCCTGACCCAGGATCACGAAGTCCCCCCGCTCCGTATGCAAAACCGCACTCGTGGGGACAGCGAGTTGTAGACTGCCTTGAGACAATACGTGCGCATCGACATACATTCCGGGTCGCAGGATACCCCCCGGATTGGGGATGCTTACCCGTGCGGTCACCGTTCGGCTTTGTAAACCCACCGTCGGGTAAAGAAAGTCGAGATGCCCTTTCCAGACTGTTCCAGGATAATCGGGAGATCGCAAATCCACGTGATCACCCAGCCGTACCCAAGACATCTGATTTCCGTACAGGGCGATCATGACCCAAACCCGGTTGAGATTGGCAATTTCCATCAGGTTGTTGTGCGGAGTGACATGGCCACCCTGTCGCAACGACAAGCGTTCCACCACCCCGGATGTGGGCGCAACGACCGTGACGTATTTCTGCGCCGCGCCCCGAATCGCAAGTGCATGCACCCCACCGTCGGACAATCCCAGCAGATGCAGACGGCTGGTTGCTGCCCGCAGTAGTTCCCGATCCAAGGCATTTGTCGAATCTTGGGCATGGCTGCGCAGGGCAATCAGATATTCCTGCTCCGCACCGTACAACTCAGGGGAATAGATCTCCGCAAGCACACGGCCAGCCGTGACCGGATCACCTATTGCGCGCACCGCTAAATGGGTGACCCAGCCTGAAAAACGGGGGTTGACCGCATACAAGCGATTCTCGTCCACCGCCACGCTCCCCACCGTCTGGATCCCACGACCCATCTGTCGACGTTCCACGGCGACCAATCGCACACCGAGACTCTGCGTCATTCGGGAATCGATTTTCAACCCCGCTTGAGAGCGTGCTGCCGCATGCGCGTACACCGGAATATAGGCCATTCCCATGTTGTCTTTCATGGAGTGATCGGCATGAATCGCCGGATTCATGGGATCTGCCCAATAAAGAATTCGGCGGTTGGATGACGATGCATCGGCCGGTTGGGTGGCTCTTTTGCCCACCCTTGCGGACATTGATGGGGTCGAGGTCGATGTCGGCATCCAAACCCAGACGCCCGCAGCACCCAGACCCACACCCAGTGCAAAAATAACCACCGACGAAATGATGGGACGCGTTTTCATGTTCGGGGCGCTCCTTGATTCTGGGTGGCCAGAAAATCGAGCTCTGCGATCCTGAGCGCCCGATCGCGGCGAAATTTGAGGGTCTTCAGGGCCAAATCGAGCACTGCGTTCTGTGCCTGTAGTACCTCCTCCATCCGTGCCCGACCGGTGGTGAACTCCACCAGTGCGGTCCGAAACACCCGTCGGGCGGTCGGCAACAACACCTGATGACTCCGTTGATATTCCGCCTGTGCCGCCTGATAGTGAGCAAAAGCGCTCCGCGCTTGACGTTCCAACGCCAGATGCAGTTCGTCATATTCGTCTCGCGCGGCAAAACTTTTGGCTCGTGCGGCGGCCACGGTCTGGTCCTGCCGGTCCGCCGGGAAAATGGGCAGACTGAGATTGATTCCTACCGACAACCAGTTCGGGCTGCCCGGCACAAAATCACGGCCGTAAGAGGCACTCACCGTGATGGAAGGCAGATAATCCCGGCGCGCCGCTCGGACTCCGAGATCCGCGGCCCGGTCTTGTGCGGCGGCGGCCTGCAGTGCGGGGTGCCCGACCAGTTGTGACTGCAACGCAGTCAGGCTCGGGGGTTTTGGCAAATCAGGCCAGTCATCCACCAGCTCCGGCAGGGAGGAGAGATTGAGGAGTTGCGCAATGCGCGCCGTTTCACTACGCCGTTGTGCCTGGAGTTGGTCGATATCATTAACGAGATCTTCTCGCGCCAGTTGGCTGCGCAAGACATCGGCCTGCCCCACTCGGCCTGCACGGTAGGCGGCCATGGCCGCCTGTTCGGTTATTGCCGCCAATCTTCGCTGGTGTCCAACAATGTCCAGTTCCTTTTGGATTGTTATTGCCTGGATCCAGCTTTGCCGCAGGAACCACACCAGTTCCGCAACGCGTTCGGCGCGGCTTGCCGCTTCTGCGTTCGCTTCCTGCTGCAACTGCCGTCTCCGGAGGGCCAGTTGCCCAAAGGGTGGGAAGGTCTGGCTGAGGCCTACGCCCAGCATGCTCATCTGTTGCTGATTCAGGGAAAAATTATTGGTCGGCAGATCCTCTGCACCCAGGCTGAGATGGGGATCCGGTAACTGTGCTGCAGCGACCGCCTGATGGCGTAGCGCTTCGATCTTCTTTTGAAAAACAGCCAAACTGGGGTTCTGTTGCACCACTATCTGTTCAGCGGCAGGCAAGGTCAGTAACGTCGCGGCGTCAACGCGTAACATGACAAAGAGACACATCAATCCAAGGAGCAGGCCACGCTGAAGGTGCCAGACCGTTTTTGACGTAAGGGAGGATGGCATGGGGTTTCCCTCTGAAAAAAAACGCATAAAGGGCTCCTCGGCGTTTAGCCTGAAAAAATCGGTGTTGAAGACGAGCACGACCCGGACCAACCCCGGTCAGGTTGCGAGGAAACGTAAGGAACAAGCGCAAGAACAAGCGTGAGAATGCGAGTTCCCTCGCTCCTGCACAAGGCACGACCCGGTTGATGAGTTGAGCAGGCTGGAGGTCACGACGATGTTCAGGCCAAAGATGAAGGTCGCACTGATAACCTAACCAGACCTGATGCTCGTTGCCGTCGAGGGCTTCTCCCGGATCCGGGGTGGGGTGTGTGGGGTTCATTCTCGGGAATCCTCCCCGTGGTTGAGGGCGGCAAGGATCGGACAGTCGGCACCCGGACCCTCACCCGGGCAGCGTTCGACGAGGGTGGCGAGGGCCTGGCGGATGCGGGTGAGTTCGAGGAGACGGCGGTCGAGATCGGCCAGCTTGCGGCGGGCGGCGGCCCGGACGGCCTGCATGTCTTCTCCCCGACCCAGGGTCAGAAGTTCGTCGATCTCGGCGAGGGTGAAGCCCAGTGCCTTGGCCCGGTGAATGAAACGCAGGCGATGGAGGGCGTCGGTTTCGTAACTGCGGTAACCGGAGGGACGGCGGGAGGGGGCGGGGAGGAGTCCCGAGCGTTCGTAGTAGCGGATGGTGTCGACCGGGAGTCCGGTGCGGCGGGCGACTTCACCGATTTTGAGGCCGGCCATGGGTGCTCCAGAGCGGGGAAAGGCCTCCAGTCTAAACCCTGGAGTAGGCTCCAGAGTCAAGAGGGGGGGTGTCCGTCCCGAAGTCCGGCGCGAGGTGCCGGGGCCGGATTCGGTGGCCCGGGAACCTCACGGCTCATCCGGCTCGCCCACGAAATGACCCCGGTCGGTCCGGCCGGCGACCCCCAGGGCGGCGCCCAAGAGTAATTGCGAAACCGCCCCTCGGCATCCCGCCCATAGGGCGCCCACGGTAGGCCATTCGCGTCGACCCCAAACGGCGCGTCCCGGTGCGTCTCGAACGGAAGACAATCGATCCACACCCACCCGCTGTCCTGCGCGGTGGGCAACACCATGCCCGGGGTGATGTGGGCGGGCAGGGCGTCGGCGGGTAGCCCGTCTTTCGCTATTCACCCTGGAACAGGCCCGTTTTCGCCCATGAAAAGGAGGCGTGCGTGGGGCAACATTCTGTGTTATCACGATTTTTTTCTCGGCACGATTGCTTTAACCCGTGTAGAGGGCGCTGCCATCTGCGCTCGAGCGCGACCCGGTCGACGCGCACAACGACGCGCTGGTCCTCGCAGAAGTGCTCGAAGTGCACTTGAGGAGGGAGCTCGGTTTGGAGGAGCCCTCGTAGGGGGAGACCGAGGGCAGGATCGAAAGGCTGAGCGTCCGCGGGGCCGGCCCTGTGGCTACGTCCAGGGGTTGAGGAGAGATTTCACGGTGGCCTGAAAGTCCGCCGCATTACGGGTCACGAGAGTGAGGCCATGGACCTGGGCGGTGGCTGCAATGAGCGCATCCATGGCCTGAAGGGATCGACCGCCCGCTTCGCGGCGGGCGACCAGTCGTCCCCATTCATCGGCAATGGCTCCATCCACCCCGACGATTCGTCCCTCGAATCGCAGTGGCAGATCATTACAGAGCCATTCGTCGAGCCGCCGGCGCCGGGCACCGGCGGACAAGCGCTCAATGCCTTGGCGCAGCTCCGCGAACGTCACAACACTCAGGAAGACTTTGCCCTCGTCGACTTGCTCGAGCCATTCGATGACCCCTGCATTGAGCCGTGGCTTCGTCCACTCGGAGACGACGTTCGTGTCGAGGAGAAAGCTCACAGGTCCGACGCGCGCAGCCGATCCTTCGAGCGGCGCACCTTCAACCCGGAGCCCCGAAGCGGTGAGGCCTTGAAGAAGTCGGCCAGCGAACCAGCATGCTGGGTCCGGCGCTCCCATTCCTCGGCATCGACGACGACCGCGGTCCGCCGGCCGTTGCGGGTGATGGTCTGGGGCCCGCACGTATGAGCGTTCTCGATGACCTCGCTCAGTTTCGCCTTGGCCTGAGCGACCGTCCAAATTCCGGTGTCCACGGGTGATTCCTCACGAATTAGTCAAGATGGTCATTATAGTCATTGCGCGATCCCGCGCCATCCTGCGCCTGGTCGACGTGCTGTCGAGACGTACTGAAAAACCGGGAAAGGGCGGGATTACCACGGCCGCCCGGTCAAGGACGTGGCTGCCCTGCTGGGCATCCACCGCTTGCAACATCCCACTGGATTTTTCACCGTTCCTCCAGGGGGCTTTGTTTCATTGTAAGGGGTCCGTTCCTCGAGGTTGGGAACGCTCGGAGTGAAGCCCCGGACTCGGGGAATGCAGCTAAAGTCTTGCGTCCACGCCATCCCGCGGCAGGACGGACTTGACATCAAAGATGACATGGGGATTCCGGACAAGCCGGGCCAGGTCGGCTTTCGTCTGGGTCGCAAACTCGCGGTGGGCCACGGCCAGGATCAGGGCGTCGTAGCGCGCTTGGGGACCGGGGTTGACGAGCGTCCAGCCGTATTCCTCCCGGACCTCGTCCGGATGAGCCCAGGGATCGGTGATTTCGACGGCCACTCCGTAACTCCGAAGTTCAGAGACGAGTTCCGCGACGCGCGTGTTCCGGATGTCTGCGCAGTTTTCCTTGAAGGTAAAACCCTGGATCAGGACGGTGGCTTGGGGGAGGGCGATCCCTTTTTTCAGCATGAGTTTGACGACCCGGGTAGCCACCCAGCGACCCATTGAATCATTGATGCGCCGCCCGGCCAGGATCACTTCGGGTTGGTAGCCGGCCTGCTGTGCCTTATGGGTGAGGTAATACGGATCGACGCCGATGCAGTGTCCCCCCACGAAACCGGGGCGGAAGGGGAGAAAATTCCACTTGGTGCCCGCCGCCTCGAGCACGTCCTGGGTGTCGAGCCCGAGATGCGAAAACAGAAGCGCGAGTTCGTTCATAAAGGCGATGTTGAGATCCCGCTGGCTGTTTTCGATGACTTTGGCGGCTTCCGCGATGCGGATGCTGGCCACCGGATGGGTCCCGGCCCGGACGATCCGGCGATAGAGACCATCGACCCACTCGAGGGCTTCCGGCGAGGAGGCGGAGGTGATCTTGATGATCTCGGTGAAGGGATGGCTCAAATCCCCTGGATTGACCCGTTCGGGGCTGTAGCCGACGACGAAGTCCTGGTTGAGCCGGAGCCCGGAATGCTCTTCCAGGAGGGGTACGGCGATCTCCTCGGTCGCTCCCGGGTAGACCGTGGACTCAAAGATGACGGCGCTGCCCGGCCCGAGACGGGATCCGACGGTGACGCAGGCGGTGCGAAGCGCCGTGAGGTCGGGGCGTTTGATCTCGTCGATCGGGGTGGGAACCGCCACGATGAAGGCATCGGACTGCCGGAGAGACTCCGGATCAGAAGTAAAATGCAAGGTGGGCCCCGGAGTCAGGTCCTCGGCGCGGGCTTCCCGCCGCCGGTCCTGTCCCGCACGGAGTTCCTCGATGCGGGTGGGATCCGGGTCAAAGCCCAGAACCTTGAAGTGGCGGCTCCAGGCGATGGCCAGTGGCAGGCCCACATAGCCCAGGCCGATGATGGAGAGGCGTGTGTCCGGGGTGAGTGCTTTGGGCATCATGGCGGGATTCCGGGGGCCGAAGACCGGGTGGTCAGGAGCGAGGAAAGCGGAGGGAGGACCCCTTTCATCTGGAGGTGATAGAAGCCTTGTGGGTCCGGTTGGCCGGTACCTGCGAGGAGCCGTTCCAGGAAGGCCGGTGCATTGGGTTCCGGCTTGATGAGAGCGACCAACCGGTAGCCCTGCTTGTGGGTGAGGGTGATCGTGGCCGTTCCGGCAAAGTCCCCGGCAGATCCGGCGGTGAGGTGGATCACACTGACCTCCCGGGCGGCCGGATGGGCCTGAATGGAAAGGGGTCCCACTTGCAGGCGGATGGGGGATTGCAGGGTGATCCGGCGGGCACCGAGTTGCCCGGCCAGACGGAAGAGGCTTCCATGCCGGATCTCGAGCGTATGGATCCGAAGCCGGATTCGGCCGGACAGCTCGGGGAAAGAGCTGACTCCGGCGGCCGGGTCGAAGGTGGCCACGACGTGCTCGAGCCGGAAGTGGTTGAGACTGGTGAACCAGAGAGTGCCTTGCTCTGATCCCGCCCCCGGCGTGGTCATCTTGAACTGGACCTCGAGCGTGCCGACAAGGAGGGGCCACGGATTCACGCTCCAGTCCAGATGCTGGATCGCGATCGCACCGATCCGGGCGGGTCCGGCCCGACCGTTCCAGAGGGTCCCGCTCACCCCCTGGACCCTGAAGTCCGGGGACGAAGGCCCGAAGAGATGGAAAGCCACGGCCGCCGGGAAGTCGGCGACGAGTGCGATCAGGTAAACCACCAGGGCAAGGGCGCCGAGACGGAGGACGGACTTAGAGGGTCTTCGCATGGTCGGTCAGTTCGACGGTGACCCCGACGAGGTTCGAGCCCTGGGTCTGATGGTTGATCGTAATCCGGCGCAGCGCGATGCCATGCCGGACGAGAAAGGGGAAGAAATCCGACAACAGTGATTCGTACGGCACACTCTTCATCACCACGGTGAGCCGGTCTCGGCCCGTCGTGTGGATCTTGAAGGCGTGGCGGTGGCCGAACAGGCGGTCCAGCCGTTCCTGGATGCCGGCACGGAAGGAGGGCGTGAGGGGGAGCGCAGTCGACCCGGCCGACTGCTCGAGACGGCTTTCGTGGCGCGCGATCCAGACATAAAGGGCCCGTTCGCGACTGATCCGGCGGGAGTCGGTGCGCAGGCCGTCGAGCAGGGGGCTCAGGATCAGGAGGTAGACGAGAAACAGGGCGAGCACCCCGCCGGCCACTCCTACGCCCACCTGTTCCCGCGGGGCCAGTCGTGTCCACACCGCACGCAGTTCATCCATCCCTTTCATGAAGACGGACCTCGCGCCCGGTAGACGACCTGGATCCTGATACCGCCCGGATCCTTCTCCACTTTCTGGTGCTGGCGGAGCCAGTGGGCTCTCCGGACGATCGATTGCTCGAAATCCCGGGCCGCCGTCAGACTGGGTGCGGTGAACTGGAGGCCGATTGCCCGCGCACGATAGCTCAGGGTGAGAAGATGGATCGTGGTCGGGCGGTTCTTGGACATCCGGACCAGCAAGTGGAGAAAGCGCAGCGTCCCGGCCGGACCGGCGGACCGGAGCCGGAGTGCCTGTTCGATCTGTGCGCGTGGGGACACGTAGGGCTGACCCGGCAGTACCCGATGGAAAATCTGATGGACCCGCGTTTGCCACGCCTGGGCGGTCGATGCGAGACGGATGCGCTGGATGATGAGGAGGGCAAGTGCCACTGCCAGGACGACACTGCCGAGCCGGGCGACAGGTTTCCAGCGGGCCCAGCGGGCCTGCCGCTGGTGGCCGGGAGCAAACGCACCCTGCAGGAGATTGAGGCCCTGGATGGGAGCGCGGCTGGCCTCTTCGTACCAAAACCCATCGCTAAACCTGAAGGAGCAACCCAGCTGGGTCGCCATGGGCTCGAGGATGGGGACTGCCGGATCAGTCGGTTCTCCCCAGAACGCGATTTCTCGGGGTCGGGCGACTTCAGGGAGGTCACGGAGGATCCGTTTCAGGATTTCCGGCGCCAGTCGGTCCGCCACCGCGCAGCCCGGCAAGCCCGGCCCACGGATCAAAAGATCGGTGCTGCGGGCGATGTTCCAGGCGGAGGGGGAGGCGGGGAGGAGAAAGAGGTCCGGCCAGAGTTCGTCGGGATGAAGGCCAGCCTCGAAGAGGATGGCGAGCCATTTCTCGAGGCAGGCCCGTTCGACGATGGCGACGGGGATATTCCCGTTCTGGTCCGGGTTGCCGGAAGCGAAATGCAGGGTGTCGAGATCCCCGGCGACCTGCTCCTCCAGGGCAAACGGGATGGCTTCCGCCCATTGCCGACGGGATCGCATGGGCAGCCGGAGGCGGGTGAGCGTGATCTCGCGGCTGGGGATGGCTACCACGACGCGGCGCGAGGGCGTGTGGCGGGCGATCTCGTTAAGAGGCGCGTGACCGATGCCGCCGCGGCGGTGCCCCTGGGTGTCGAGGACCCACCAGTCCGCAGCGCTTGCGTCCTGCTCTAGTCGGATCAGGATCTGTTCCACCATCTCGGGCTCGCTGCGGAATCCATGACGTGATCGGTGAGTGGGGAGGAGACGCGAAAGATGTGCAGACTTTTCACCCCCCGGTGATCATACCTGATCTCACCCGCTTTGCGCATCTGGCGTAGCGGATCCGGGATCGTGAGGGCTAGCCCCCCGAGCCCAGGGTCTGGGTGTAGACCCGGAAAGAACCGCTGGGCTCGCGGTACAGCAGGCTGCTCAAGTGGAAGCGGGTCCCGGCAAAATGGATATCCAGGTGGAGCCTAAAGAAGCTGCTGTCAGTGCCGATCGGAACGGTCACCGTCTGTCCCAAGAGCCCCTCGAACTCACCCACGCTCCCGAACCCACCGGCGCGCTGCTGCTTGAGAATCGCCTCGAGCGCCGAGGGGGTGATGCCGGGGACCAGGGCGTCCAGCACCTCGAGCGGAGCGGTATTGACATTGATGGCGGTGGGAACCGGCAGGGCGACGACCCACAGCCGCAGGCGCTGGTACTGGTTGATCGTGAGGCCGGCGATCAAGCGCAACTCAGTGGTGCTGGCCATGGGGGCCATGGGAGCCTGGTAGGGCGGGTCTTCCGCGGCATAGGTGCTGTTCATCGAGGACATCGATCCGCCGGGTGAACTCGCGACCCAGCTGGCCACAGCCTGCGCGACCTCCGGGTTGATCCGGAGTTCGACGAGGAGCCGTTCGAAAACCCCGAGCTGGTTAGGATCGATTCCTCCTCCCTGGGCCGAGAGGTTGTTGAGATTGAAAAATCCTTGGAGGTCGGTGATTTGTCCGACGATGGCACCGTGCGGGATGGGAAAGGGCGGGAGCTTTTGGGCCCAGGTCTGGGTCAGGCTGACCGTGGGCCCGGTGCCCAGCTCTTCGTGCATCAGGCTGTCGATCCAGGATTCGGCACCCAATGCGTACTCATAGTTTTGCTGGAAGCGCAGCAGGTTTTCGGTCCGGTGCAACTCCAGGTTGCGATCCCAGATCATGCGGGCGGCGATGCCGGCCGCGATGGCGATGACCACGAGGGCGATCAGGATGGCGACTCCCCGCTGCGAGACCCGTTTCATGGCAACTCGAAAATGCGCCGGATCCGCCCCCAGGCCCGGGTCCGGAGCCGGATCTCGACGGCCAGGGGGCGATGGTTGAGATCGGCCGCCGGAGGCACATCGAGCGGTGGCCAGTGGTGATGCCAGTGGCCCGCCGGGCCGAGAAAGCGGACGCGGAACGAGCGGACGCCGTGGAGCAGGGTATCCCGCTGCGGTGGGGCCGGTACGGCGCGGTCGAGGACCGGCCAGGTGAAGCGGACGAGATGGTGGCCGACCAATCCGTAACCCACCCGTTCGAGGTCTGATCGGTGGGCATCGGCCGGGTCGGCATCGCCATCCCGCGTGAGGACCAGGAGCGGGCCCGGTTCGCCCCGCCCGCCGTGCAGTGCCGGTTTGAGGATCCCGCTTGAGGCACGGATCGGGCGCGGGGCGGCTTCCGCGAGATCCTGGCTCATGAGCAGCATGGTCATCTGGAGTGCTTCGAGTTCGTGTCCCCGGCGACGGGTGATGGTCCGTTCCCGGATAATGGTTTCGAGCGATCCGTAAGCCATGATCGCGAGCAGGGCCAGGATCGCGGTGGCGACCAGGATCTCGATCAGGGTGAAGGCGCGGGAGCGGTCCATGGGTTCAGGTGCCCGGGCCTCCCGGGAGTGGGGGACCCGGCAGTCCCGGCCCGATCGGGCTCGGCATGACCCCGGGAGGGGGAGGGGTGCTGGTCAGGGGGCTCGGCCGGTTGAGGAGCGAACGGCCCAAAAATCCGGTCAGGGTGACGAGTGCGCCCGTGCGGCTGCCGGCTGGCCGGACACCGACCCGGACCCGGAGGATCCCCGGAGCGGCCGTGTGTTCGGCATGAAGGGTCCACCGCCAGCGGATTCCTCCGAGCCGGGCATGGCCGCTACTCCGGCCCAGGCTGGGCCAGGTGGGGGCGAGACGCAGCTCTTCGATCTCATTGGCCGCCACATATCCGGCCAGGGTGCGGGCCTCGAGACCATGCGCCACGCGTGTGTTTTCAATCGAGGTGCCGAGCAGGGCAAGCAGTCCGATGCCGACGATCGCGAGGGCAATCAGGACTTCAAGCAGCGTGAACGCGCGTTGTCCGGTCATTCTTCATGACGAGGCGCGATGGGGGGGGATCAGCGAGAGCTTTCCCGTGACCTTGCCCTGGATACGGTATGGCCGCCGGTGACCATGGGCCGAGATGCCGATCTCGAAGGCGCTGAGCTGGCCGTTCGGCAGGATCAGGATATCCGGCGGTCGGTGGGCGGGTCTCAGGTGACCGGCCGGGGTCCTGGTCTTGTGCGGGGTCTGGGTCTTGCGGAGCGGTCGCCGCTTCGGCAGATGGAGACGGGTTCCGGTCAGATCCAGGCTGATCGTGAGAGCCTGGGGCAGGCGCCGCTGGTGATAGATCGAACTGCGGGCGAAATGCATCCATTGGCCGTGCTCGTCCCGGAGAAACCAGTAGCGGTGGGCTTCCAGGCACAGCCCGTAGGTCTCCCCCTGGATCACGGCCTGCTGGGAAGCCAGTTCGATGAGGCCGGCCAGCCGGCGTGCCGCCTGTTCGCGTCGCGAGGCCTGGCCCAGTGCGCTGAGTGAAAGGATCGCGATACCGGTCAGGATGCCCACGATGAGCAGGACAACCAGGATCTCGATCAGGGTGAATCCGCGCTCCCCCGGCGCCCGATGCCGGATCATCGGGACCGGTCGAGGTTCCAGTTGCCGATCACCCGGTGATGGCCGGATGCCCCGGGCGGGCCGTCCGTCCAGACATCAAAGGAACCGTGGACGCCCGGGTAGAGGTACTTGTAGGGGTGCCCCCAGGGATCGATCGGGACCTGGTCCAGGTAATGATGCCAGTGGGGGGGGATCGGTCCGGAGGTCGGTTTGTCGACCAGGGCCTTGAGTCCCTGGGCGGTGGTCGGATACTCGTAGTTGTCGAGCTTGTACATCTCGAGGGCGGCCACGATGGAGCGGATGTCGGCCTTGGCCTTGGTGATCCGGGCCTCTTCGGGCTTGTTGATCACGTTGGGCACGATGATGGTCGCGAGAATGGCCAGGATCACGACCACGACCATGATTTCAATCAGGGTGAACCCCATCTCCGGATGGGATCGGCCCCGCCGGGGGATCCGGTCCAGTCGTCGGGTGAGAGATCGGGGGGCCATGGGGATCGGTTACACTAGGCTTCCTGGAAGAGACGCGAAAACTGCCTCCGGCAAGCATTCGCAAGGACCGCGCCTTGACGCGGGGCACATCCTCATCATAGCACTAGTTGGAACAGATCTGGCATGGTTTCCTCTCCCGCAGCTCAGTCCCGTACCCGCTTGGGTTCCCTCCGTGATTGGCTCAGGCGGGCCGGCCGGGAGGCCTGGCCCGCCATCGTGATCGTCCTGGTTTGCACCGTCCTCCAGCTCGGCGGTTCCGCCTCGCGGCATGCCCTCCGTTATGACCGGGCCAAGGTGCTGGGTGGAGAGTGGTGGCGGCTCGTCACGGCAAACTTCATCCATTCGAGCTGGGCGCATCTCGGGCTCGATCTGTCCGGTTTCGTGCTCCTGTGGCTGCTTTTTGGAGCGATCTTGGGCATACGGCGCTTCTGGATCGCGACGATCGTGGGGGCGGTGGCGGTCGGATTGGGAGTTTTTCTGTTCTCGCCGGGGGTTTTCTGGTTCGACGGCATCTCGGGCGTCCTCCATACCTACTGGGCGGCCGGTGCGCTCCTCGCGGTCTACCGCCGTGAGTGGGGCGGGCGCTGGCTTTTGGCCTTCCTGGTTCTCAAACTGGGCTACGAACGGCTATTCGGACCGTTGCCGACTTCGCATTGGGCCATCGGCGGCCCCATTCTCACCATTGCCCACCTGTATGGTGCGATCGCAGGGGCCCTGCTCGGTCTCCTGTGGATCGCACGTGACCGCCGGAGGGCCCGCCAGCCGGTCCCGGGGATGGTTCCCCCTCCTTCCCAATCGCCTGGAGACTGAATCATGAGCCGGACTGCAATGGTTTTCCCGGGACAAGGTTCGCAAAAGGTCGGCATGCTCGCCGATCTGGCCGACGATCACGTCCTGGTCCAGATTTTTGAGACGGTTTCCCGGGAGATCGGCCGTGATCTCAGGCGGCTCGCGATTGAAGGACCACCCGCGGACCTGGATTCCACGACCGTGACCCAGCCACTCATGCTGGCCACGGACGTTGCCTTTTATGCCATCCAGCGCGTCCAGGGAGGGGCGAAGCCGGGGGTCGTGGCCGGACACAGCCTGGGAGAATATCCGGCACTCTACGTGGCCGGGGTGCTTGAGCTTCCGGCCCTGGCCCGTCTGGTTGCGGTGCGTGCCCGGCTCATGCAGGAGGCGGTGGCCCCCGGAGCCGGTGCCATGGCGGCCATTCTCGGATTGGATGGGCCGGCGCTCGAGGCGGTTTGCCGGAACGTGACCTCTGGGGTCGTCGAGGCAGTCAACTACAACTGCCCCGGCCAGATCGTGATCGCAGGCGAGCGGGCTGCCGTGGAAGCGGCCATGGTTGCCGCCCGGGCCGCCGGCGCGAAAAGGGCCCTCCTCCTGCCCGTGAGCGTGCCAGCACACAGTTCGCTCATGAAGAAGGCATCCCGGGCCTACGCCCACGAACTCGCCCAGTACGATCTCAAGCCACCGGTCCTGCCGGTGGTGCACAACGCCGACCTCGCGGAGCATCCCGACCCCGCCTCCATCCGCGAAGCCCTGGCGGCCCAGCTTGCCAGTCCGGTGCGCTGGACGGAAACGATTGAGCATCTGCGCGACCGGCATGGGGTCTCCCGCATCGTGGAATGCGGACCGGGGCGGATCCTCCTCGGTCTCGACCGGCGCATTGCTCCCGAGATCGAGCACCGGAGTCTTGAGAACCGTGAGACCATCCTTCAATATGCCGAAACCCGCTGAGGGAGGAAATCCATGAACGGCAAGTCAGGTTTTGCGTTGGTGACCGGTGCCAGCCGGGGGATTGGCCAGGCGGTCCTCGAGCGCTTGGCGGGCGATGGTTTTGCGGTGGTCGGGACGGCAACGACCGAGGAGGGGGCGATGCGGATCGGCGAACTGCTGTCCCGTCACGGCTGTCCCGGGACTGGCTGGATGCTCGATCTCGGCCGGACGGATGCCTCGACGATGGAGGAGAGCGTGCGGGGTTTCGAGACCACCTTCGGACCGGTCCGGGTCTTGGTCAACAACGCCGGGATCGCCCGCGACGATCTCATGCTCCGGATGGACGAGGAGGCCTGGCAGGCGGTGCTCGAGGTTGACCTCACCGCCGTCTTCCGGCTGACCCGGATCTGCCTGCGCACCATGCTCAAGGAGCGGTGGGGCCGCATCATCAACATGGCCTCCGTGGTGGCCCTGTCCGGCAATCCGGGCCAGGTCAACTACGCGGCGGCGAAAGGCGGCCTGCTTGGACTCACGCGTTCTTTGGCCCAGGAGGTGGGATCGCGGGGGATCACGGTCAACGCCGTGGCTCCGGGCTTCATCGAGACCGACATGACCCGGGCGCTCAATCCGCAACAGCGGGAGCGGCTCACGGACCGGATCCCCCTGAGACGGCTCGGGACCCCCGTGGACGTGGCCGCTTGTGTCGGCTTTTTGGCCTCGCCGGGGGCCGGGTACATCACGGGAGAGACCCTGCAGGTCAATGGGGGCATGTACATGTCATGAACACTTTCACGGCAAAGGTCATGAATCTTATGGACTTCATCATCGAGTTGCGGAGCGAGGATTTTTTTTGGCTACAATTGCCGTTCCGGCGCCTTGGCGTCATTTTGTCAATCTGATGGGGACTCGAGACACATGAGCAATATCGAAGAGCGAGTCAAGAAAATTATCGTGGAGCAGCTGGGCGTCAAGGAAGAGCAGGTCAAGCCTGAGGCCTCATTCGTCGACGATCTGGGTGCCGATTCGCTGGACAATGTGGAGCTGGTGATGGCGCTTGAAGAGGAGTTCGAGTGCGAGATCCCGGACGAGGAGGCCGAGAAGATCACGACCGTCCAGCAGGCCGTGGATTACATCAAGGCCCATACCGAAACGCATTGAACACGGGAGGGAAATCCAGACCGACCGGAGGCGGGAGGCGGGTGCCGGGGCAGGTTCTTGGAAAGAGGGCCGGGCCGTGACTGGCATGCGGGTCGTGGTCACCGGCGCGGGGCTGATCTCGCCGGTCGGTTTGGAGGTGGAGACGGCATGGAAGAACGTCCTTGAGGGACGTCACGGCTTTTCCGCCATTACCCATTTTGATGCCTCGGGCTATCCCACCCGTTTTGCCGGCGAGGTCAAGGATTTCGATCCCAACCGTTATCTGGTTCCGAAAGAGGCACGGAAAATGGATCCCTTCATGCAGTATGGCGTGGCAGCGGGACGGCTGGCCTTCGAGTCGGCGGGACTGGAAGTGGTCGAGGGAGAGGCGGCCGAACGGCGTGGCGTGATCATCGGAGCCGGGATCGGGGGGATCCTCAGCATCGAGAAGATCCGTGATCTGGTCCGGGATTACGACGGGCCCAAAAAGGTTTCACCGTTTTTCGTGCCGAGTTCCATCATCAACATGGTGGCTGGGCACCTGTCGATCCTCTATCAGTTGAAGGGTCCCAACCTGGGACTGGCCACGGCCTGTACCACGGGAACCCACTGCATCGGTTATGCGGCCCGGATCATCGAACGGGGCGATGCCGATGTGATGCTCGCGGGTGGTGCCGAGATGGCCATCTCGCCGGGGGGCGTGTCCGGCTTTTGCGCGGCGCGGGCCCTGTCCACCCGGAATGAGGATCCCGGCCGGGCCAGCCGGCCGTGGGATCAGGACCGTGATGGTTTTGTTTTGTCGGACGGAGCCGCCGTCCTGGTTCTCGAGTCTCTTGATCATGCGCGCGCCCGTGGTGCCCGGATCTGGGGTGAACTCATCGGCTTCGGGGCCAGTGCCGATGCCTTCCACATCACCGCCCCGCCCGAGGATGGAGCGGGAGCGGCGCTCTGCATGCGGCTCGCCCTCAAGGATGCGGGCCTGTCACCGGGCCAGATCGACTACATCAATGCCCACGGGACCTCAACCGTGGTGGGTGACCTTGCCGAATCCCGTGCGATTGAGGCGGTCTGGGGTGCGGACGTGCGGCACCTCGCCGTGAGCTCCACCAAATCGGTGACTGGACATCTCCTCGGGGCTGCGGGAGCCATTGAGGCCATTTTCTGCCTGCTCGCATTGCGCGACCAGGTCATCCCGGCGACGTTCAACCTGGAGCACCCGGGTGAGGGATGCACCCTGGACTATGTGCCGGGCGAGTCCAGGCCGGCCCGCCTGGACATCGTCCTGTCGAACTCCTTCGGGTTCGGCGGAACCAACGGCACTCTGGTGTTCAAGGCGTATCGCTGAGCGGATCGTGACAACCCGTTCCGGCCGGTCACCCGGGGATTTCCGGCTCCTCCCTCCCCGGGGGGTGGAGGAATGGAAAACGAGAACAGCCGGATGAACAAAACGCGCGGTGTGACCCGGGTCCGATGGGTGCTCTGGGCCGGCTTTGTCGCGGTCCTTCTGGCCGTTGCGGTTGCCTTGGGCATGTGGTTCCGGGCCGTGAATGCGCCGATCAAGCTCGCGCAGGCCGAGACGGTGACCCTGCATCGGGGCGAAACCCTGCACCACCTGAGTCTCCGTTTGCAAAAGCGGGGGATCCTTTCGCACTGGTGGACCTTTGACCTTTTGGGCCGTCTGCTCGGGATGGCTCGGAAACTCCAGGCGGGACAATACCGCCTGACCCCCGGCATGAGCCAGGTCAGGCTCCTGCGCCACCTGGTCGCGGGCCGGGTCATCCTCTACCGCTTTACGATCGTTCCGGGCGAGACCTTCGATGAACTGAGGGCGGCGCTGATCGCGGATCCCGAACTCCGGAAACCCGCGCAACAGCCCGTCTCGGCATCCTGGGTCATGCAGGCGGTGGGGCATCCGGCGGAGAGCCCGGAGGGGGTTTTCGCACCCGAAACCTATTTCTTTCCCCAAAAGACCCCCGTTTCCAGCCTCCTCCTCAGGGCCTATCATCGGATGGCCGATTTTCTCGGAAGAGCCTGGATCCATCGCGAGCGGACCCCGGTCCTCAAGACACCCTACCAGGCCCTGATCCTGGCGTCCCTGATTGAGAAGGAATCGGCCTACCGGAAGGAACGTCCGGAGATCGCCGGGGTGTTCATTCGCCGCCTCCTGCTCGGCATGCCGCTCGAGAGTGATCCCACGGTCATCTACGCGCTGGGCCCCCACTTTTCAGGACCGTTGACGGCGCGCGACATGACGGTGTCCAGTCCCTGGAACACCTACCGTCATCATGGCCTGCCCCCGACTCCGATCTGCTACCCCAGCCGCAATGCCCTCCGGGCCGCCCTCCATCCCAAGATCGGACGGAATCTCTATTTCGTCGCGATGGGGAATGGACGGCATATTTTTGCCCGCACCCTGAGCCAGCAGGACCGGCACATTGCCCGCTATCTCTTGCGGAAAAAGGGGAAGAAACCGTGACCCGGGGACGCTTGATCACCTTGGAGGGTGGCGATGGCGCAGGGAAGACCAGCCAGGCCGGCTGGGTCCGTGACCTCATCCGGGCCCAGGGCGTTTCACTCCTCGAGACGCACGAGCCCGGGGGAACCCCTCTGGCCGAGACGATCCGGGAGTGGGTATTGTCCCCGGCCGGCGATCCGCCCGAGGCCATGGCCGAGCTCTTGCTTGTTTTTGCCGCGCGCCGGCAACACTGGGTGCAACGGATCGGGCCCGCACTCGAGTCCGGGATCTGGGTGCTCTGCGACCGTTTCGTGGATTCCACCTATGCCTACCAGGGAGCGGGACGCGGCCTGCCCATCGCCTGGATTGCCATGCTCGAGCACTGGGTCCTGGGATCAGCCGGCCGACCGGACCTCACCCTGTACTTCGACACCCCGGTGGATCTGGCCCTGGATCGGGTCCGTCAGCGCGGGCGGTTGAACCGGATGGAACGGGAGGGGCTCGACTGGCATGAGCGGGTGCGGTCCGGGTACCAATCCCGCCTGGAGGCGGATCCCGGACGCTTCATCCGGATCGAGGGGGGACTGCCCCCGGAAAAGATCCGGGCGATGATCGAGGCGGCCTTGACTCCTCGCTTCCGGGCTTGGGCAAGTGGGGACCTGCCCCAAGATCCATCGCGATGAACCTGCCTGGCGCGAACCGTGCGACGGAGGAGCGGAACGACTGGGGGATCTCCCCCTCGTTACTGGCTTCCCTGAGACCGGCGGGGGGCGGAGCGGTGGCCTCCGGCGCGATCCTCATCACCGGTGCAACCGAATCCCGGAGATGGCGTTTGGCGGCCCATCTCATCGAGCGGCTCCTGTGCGAGAGCGAATCCGCTGATCCCCCCTGTGGGAGCTGCTGGTCCTGCCGGCAACGGCAGGCGGGCCATGCCCACCCCGATCTCCAAGCCATCGGGGACGAACCCGAGCAGATCGGGATCGACGAGATCCGTGCCCTGGAAGACACGCTGGCGCTGACCGCCCATCGCGGCGGATGGAAGGTCGGCTGGATCCCTCGCGCCAACCGGCTGACGGAAGGGGCAGCCAATGCCTTCCTCAAGACCCTGGAGGAACCCCCCCCGCATGCCTTTTATCTCCTGGAAGCCGCCCGGCCTCGTGCACTCAAGGCAACGCTCAGGAGCCGCTGCCAGCGCTGGACCTTGCACGCGCCGGAGATGGTTTCCGGATTCGGGCCCCCGGAGTCGGAGGCTCAGGTCGCGGAATGGGCGGACGAATGCGAACGGATGTTTCGGGGAGAAATGAGTCCCTTGTCGCAGGTCCGGGAACGACTGCCCTTGACGTGGGCCGACCAGGCCCGGCTCTGGTCGCAGTGCCTGTGGACTGCGAGCCGGCAACACCTGGGCTGGCCGGTTGCCTTGCGCTTGCCCCAAGCCCTCGAACGGCGGCTCGGTGCCCTGCCCGTGGACAGCCTTGAGCTCCTGTATACTCGGGCCCGCGAGACCGAGCGCATGGCGCAGGCCGGTATCAATCAAAGGCTTGCCCTGGAAGCGCTGGTTGTGGGTATTGCCCGGGAGGTGCATCGGTATGCCTCAAAATCCGACTAACCGGTTCATCAAGCTCGCCTTTGCCGATCTGGACGAGCTCTATCGCTGTTACATGCCCTTCATCAGCGGGGGAGGGCTCTTTCTGACCATGGAGACCGGTTTTCGTCTGGGGGACTCCTTGTTCCTGTTGATCGAACTGCCCCGCGAGAGCCAGCCGGTCGGAGTTGAAGGACGGGTCGTCTGGGTCACGCCGATCGGGATCGGAAACCGCTTCCGTGCCCAAGGGGCGAACCATGGGATCGGTGTCCAGTTCGTCGGAGAAACGGCCAAGGTGACGCAGCTCAAGCTCGAAAAGCTGTTGACCGGTAGGCTGCCTGGCGTCAGGCCGACGCATACGTTGTAAAAAAATGCGGGAATCCCCCTCCAATTTCGAGGGGTGGGAGGAAACGGGGCCACCGGCATCTTTTCGGGCTCGGTTCAGGAAGCGAAAGGAACCGGCGGGCGGTCCTCGCCATAGAGGATCCACGGGTACGCACCCGTTTTGGCAGGCATCAGGATGCCCGGGGACTTCTGCTATCATAGCCATCGGTCCGGTTTTCCCTATATGGCCCTGATCCATCCATGAAGTCCCATCCACTCGACGCACTTGCACAACAGTTGATGGCACCGGATCGGGGGATCCTTGCAGCCGATGAAAGCTCGGGGACCATCGAGAAGCGCTTCCAGGCCGTGGGGATTCCCTCAACGGAAATCACGCGTCGGGATTACCGTGAACTCCTGTTTTCGAGCCCGGGGATCGAGCAGCACCTCTCCGGCGTGATCCTCTTCGAGGAGACTCTCCACCAGACCAGCCGGGAGGGGGGGCGGCTCGTCCGGATTCTCGAGGATCGGGGCATCCTGCCGGGCATCAAGGTGGACCGGGGGATTAAGCCCTTGCCGGGGCGGCCCGATGAATCCGTGACCGAGGGACTGGATGGCTTGCGCGAGCGACTCGCTGCCTACCGGGAGCACGGCGCGCGTTTCACGAAATGGCGGGCCGTGATTGCGGTCGATGAGCAACGACCCTCTCCCTTGGCCCTGCGGGCCAATACGGAGGCTCTGGCCCGTTATGCCGGCCTCGTGCAGGAAGCCGGCATGGTTCCGATTGTGGAGCCGGAGGTCCTGATGGAGGGCAGCCCCGACCTCGATCGCTGCGAAACCGTGACCACGGCCGCCCTCGATCAGCTGTTTTCGGCCCTCCAGGCCTACGGGATCCGGCTTGAGGCCCTGGTTCTCAAGCCCAACATGGTCCTTCCCGGCAAGCAGTGCACTCGTCCCGCATCCGTCGAGGCCGTGGCCGAGGCCACGGTGCGAACCCTGGCCCGGACGGTTCCGGCAGCCGTTCCGGGAGTGGCCTTCCTGTCCGGGGGGCAGTCTCCGGAACAAGCCACCCGCCATCTCAATGCCATCAACCAGCACGCCACGCGTCTCCCCTGGCGGCTCACCTTCTCCTTCTCGCGGGCTCTCCAGGAACCTCCGCTCCGGATGTGGGCCGGGAAGGAAGAGCGGATCCGGCAGGCACAGGAGCTGTTCAGCCAGCGCATCCGCCTGAACAGCCTGGCGAGCATGGGGCGTTACCATCCGGATCTGGAAAAAGTGGCCTGAAGCCTCCGGCCTCAAGCCCCACGATTGCGCATGACGACCGCCGCACTTGCCCGACCCTGGACCGGAACACCGGATCTCGAACCGCCCCCAGGCCCCAATGCGATCCGGGTCCGGGACGTCCATTTCGGCTACGGTTCGCGTGTTGTTTTTTCCGGCTTGAACCTCACGGTTCCGGAAGGACGGATTACGGCGATCCTGGGTCCCAGCGGATCTGGAAAAAGCACCCTGATCGAGCTCATGACCGGGCAGAAAAGAGTGCTCCGGGGTGAGATCGAGGTCGGGGGCGAAGAAGTGGGCGCCCTGTCCCGTCGGGCGCTCTTTCGCCTGAGGAGGCGGATGGGGGTCTTGTTCCAGGATGGCGCCCTGTTCACGGACCTTTCGGTTTTCGAGAATGTGGCCTTTCCGGTTCGGGAACATACACGGCTTGCGGAAGCCCTGGTCCACCACCTGGTCCTGATGAAGCTCGAAGCGGTTGGGCTGCGGGGTGCCCACTCGCTCTACCCGTCACAGCTGTCAGGGGGCATGGCCCGGCGGGTGGCCTTGGCGCGCTCGATTGTCCTCGATCCCTGGATCATGTTCTATGACGAGCCCCTGGTCGGGCTGGATCCAATCGCCATGGGCATGATCCTGCGGCTCATTGTCCATCTCAACCGGAGCCTCGGAATCACGAGTCTCATCGTGAGCCATGATGTGAGCGAGATGCTTGAGGTGGCAGACTGGTGCTATCTCATTGCGGAGGGCCGTGTGCAGGGGGCCGGTCCGCCTGCCGCCATCCGGGAGATGGGAAGCCCCTGGGTCCGCCAGTTCGTGAGTGGGGGGCCCGAGGGACCGGTACCGTTCCATTATCCCGGCCGCCCCTACGCAGACGACCTTTTCGGCGCGGTGCGGCCGGCATGAAGCGGTTCTTTGCCCTTCTTCAGCCGATCTGGGAGTTTGGTGCAGCCTTGGGCCGGCGTCTGCATTTTCTGGTCACGAGCCTGGCCCTCGTACCATCCGCCTTGGCCCGCCCGCGCCAGTTCATCGAACAGCTTTTTTACGTGGGCTCCGTCTCGGTCATCCTGATCGCGGTGGGGGGACTGTTCGTGGGCCTGGTCCTGGCCCTGCAGTTCTACACTGCCCTGTCCCGCTTCGGTGCCACGAGTTCCCTGGGGGGGCTTGTGACCTTGGCCCTGCTGCGCGAGCTGGGTCCAGTGCTGACCGCGCTCTTGTTCGCCGGCCGGGCCGGAACCTCGCTCGCATCCGAACTCGGACTCATGCGGGCCACCCGCCAGATCGATGCCATGGAGGTGATGGCCGTCGATCCCATGCGGAGGATCGTGGCCCCGCGTTTTCTGGCCGGGATCTTGGCGATGCCTCTTCTCGCGGCCATCTTCAGTGCCATGGGTGTGCTCGGCTCCTACCTGATCGGCATCAAGATGATGGGCCTCGATCCCGGCGTTTTCTGGTCGAGCATGCGGCATGAGGTCCGCTTCCACTCCGATTTTGTGAACGGCATGATCAAGAGCCTGATTTTCGGCGTCGCCTGCAGCCTGATTTCCCTCTACGAGGGCTATCATGCCCGGCCCACGGCCGAGGGGGTCGGTCAGGCCACGACCCGTTCCGTGGTCATCAGTTCCATGGCGATACTGGCCCTGGATTTTCTGCTAACCTCCTTCATGTACTGAGGGGGATCGCCGAGAGGGTTTTATGCGTCAGATCCGCACGCTCGAAGTCACCACCGGACTCTTTGTGCTCCTGGGAGTGGCCGCCCTGTTCTATCTGGCCACGCAGACCACCAACTACCGGAGCTATGGCGGGCGGAGTTATCGGGTCCGGGCCTTCTTCAACAACGTGGGCGGATTGCATGTGGGAGCGCCCGTCCGCCTGGGCGGGGTGACCATTGGCCGGGTGAACCTCATCCGTTACAGCATGACGCGTTACCAGGCCGAGGTCGGCCTTCTCATCTCGGACCACTATGACAAGATTCCCGCGGATTCGACCGCGGCCATCCTGACCCAGGGAGTGCTCGGGGAGCAATATATCGGTCTGAGTCCAGGGGGGGCACCGACCTTCCTCCACAATGGCAGTACGATTCATTTCACGCAGTCCGCGATTATCCTGGAGAATCTGTTGGGTCAGCTTTTGACCCACGCTGGCCATTCCGGCAAATGAGGAAAACAGCCCCGTCCCGGCTCCCTCTCCCTGCCGCGGGATCCCGCGGTTCCACCGGTGATCCCACATGATGAAAAGACTCCTGCCCCTCTCCCTGCTGCCCCTTTTTCTCCTGGGGATCCCGGCCCATGCCGCGCCCCTGACCCATGAATCCCTGGTGGACAACCCGGCCGCCACGCCCACCGCCCTGATCCAGCAGGCGACGGGGAAAGTCCTGGTCTTTCTCAAGGTCCACCGGCAGGCGCTCCAGCTCCATCCCCGAAAGACAGCCCTCCTTCTCGCGAAGGAGCTTCTGCCCTACTTCGACTTCTCGCTCACCGCCGAGTACGTGCTCGGCCGGTATTGGCGGTCGGCGAAGCCTGCGCAACGGCAGCAGTTCGAGCGCTTCTTCTACCATTATCTGATCCATACCTTCGCAACAGCCCTCAAGCACTACCGGGGAGCTCGGGTCCGGGTCAAGCCCTACCGGGGTTCCCTCGCGGTGCACTATGTCGAGGTGATGAGCGAGATTCACACGCAAGGCGGCCAGTCGGTGGGCGTCACGTATGCCCTCTATCGCACATCTCGCGGGTGGAGGATTTTTGACGTGAGTGTCGAGGGCATCTCCTACGTCATGAGCTTCCGGAAACAGTTCGAACCGATCCTGGAACGGGTGGGTGTGGCGGGGCTCATCCACGAACTCCAGGCGAAGACGATCCATCCCGTCGTGCATGCCCCGTCCTGATGGCAGCCGTGCCTGAGTCCCCACCGACCCGTCTTGAGATCCGGGTGGTGGATGACCGGATGCGTGTGATCGGGCCGCTCACAGTGGGAACCCTCCGCCGGCCGGACCGCAAAACCCGGCGGGTTTTCACCCAGGTCCGGTCGGTGGATCTCAGCGAGGTTCCCTTCATGGACAGTGCGGGAGTGGCCCAGCTCATCGAATGGAAGCGGCTGGCCCTCAAGCAGGGCCGGTCGCTCGAGGTCCGGAACCTGCCCGACCAGGCTCGCGCCATCGCCCGGCTTTGCCAGGTTGAAGACTTTCTCCTGAAAGACCTTCCCCCGCTCTCCTGAAATCAGCCCTGGGGAGGTGTGCCGACCTTTCCTGCCTGTCTCCGGGCCGTGGGGGCGGTCCCGCCGCCGGGGGCTGGGCCGCCCGGCAGTCCCGGATAGACGATGGGTGGATGGCCGTGATAGAAGCGGTAGCGCTGGTGTTGTTGGTAGGCGTCCTTCATCATGAGGTAGGGGTCCGGTGCGGAGTAGATGAGATGGATCTGGCCGATGAGCTGGGCGCGGATCTCGAGCAGGTTGAGGAGGGTGAGAGTGTTGCGGATCGGGACGGATGAAATGTACTGGACCGGGTTTCCGAGGTAGCTGTCGACGATGCGGCCGGTGAGGCTGCGCAGGCTGCTCGGGCCAAAAAGGGGCAGGTAGAGATATGGTCCCCGCGGGATTCCCCAGTGCGCCAGGGTCAGTCCGAAGTCTGCATGGTGGCGCGAGAGGCCCAGGGCGGAGGCCACGTTGAAAAGGCCCAAGACCCCGAACGTGGTGTTGGCGAGGAAGCGGCCGCTTTCCTCGAATCCCTGCCGGGGGCGGCCTTCCAGGAACTCGTTCACGGCCACCATCGGGTCCGCCAGGTTCGAAAAGACGTTGTGAATGCCGATCCGGACCGGATGGGGCACGACCGCCACATAGGCATGGGCGGCCGGCCGGAGGACTGCCCGGTCCACCGCTTCGTTCAGGGCGAAGTTGGCGCGGTTGATGTCATGGAAGGGTCCCGGCCCGTGCCCGGAGAGGCTCGCGCAGGCACCCAGTGTGAGGGCGAGGCCGCAGGTTGCGGTGGAAAGCGCCAGGCGATGTCCCCAGGCGCGGAGGGGGGACCTGACCCAGGCGGGTCCTTCGTGTGGCAGAGAGGGCGTTTCATCACATGGGGATCGGGAGACAGGCATGATCGGTCTTGGCCTCCGGTCGGGTGAGGCTCGGGTGCAAGCAAATCCCCCACCGATCGCCGGTGGGCGTCTGGACATTTAAAACCCGGTTCCGCTGAACCGGCCCCGGCGTCCGCGAAATCCTCGCGGGCCGTCAATTTCCCGGATCAGAACTGGTAGCCGAACTCCAAGGCGTAGAGATTGGCATCCAGGTTCCAGGTCCCGACCACCTGGTCACCCGATGGACTGATGTTGTTCATGGGGATATGGCTGCTCAGGAACAGGTGCGCATAACCAAACGACAGCTGGGTGGCCGGGTTGACCTGGTAGGTGAAGCCCAAAGACAGCCAATCCCGGTTGCCGTCGGGCAGGCGGGCGTTCCGGGTCGAGTTGGGAACCGGACTCTGATCCCAGCCAAGACCGCCCCGGAAGGTCCAATGGGCGTTGTACTGCCAGCTGGTTCCCACACTGCCGTACCAGGTGTTGTGGTAGTTCTCGGGTGTGGTGGCTGTGGGCTGGTTGGGATTCGCAAAGAGGATCTGGATCTGCTGGAAGGAGTCCCAGCGGGTGTAGCTGGCGGTGGCCCCGATCGACCAGGCATGGGTCAACTGCTGGTTGAAACTCAGGGTGGCCGTGTCCGGCGTCTCGAGGTTGGCACTGGCATCGGTCGGGGAGAAGATGGCACTTTGCTCAAAGAGGGCCGGTACGTTGTTGAAGGTGGCGGTCCCGACGAGATTGTGGGTGATCCGGCTCCGGTAGGCGAGGCCGATCCGCGTTCCCGAGTCATGCCAGAGGAAGCCGATGTTCCAGCCAAAGGCCGTGTCGCTTCCCTGCACCTCCGAAAAGATGTCGTGTGACTGGGGGGTGAGACCCAGGCTCTCGCAGTTCAACGGTCCCAGTTTGGAGAAACAGACGGCTCCGGCATCGACCGCGTTCGTGAACTTGGCATAGGCTTTGGAGAGATCCAGCCCGAGGCCGATGGAGAAGTGGGGAGACAGGCGGTAGGCCAAGGACGGGTTGACGTTGATGACATCCAGGGAGGTGTAGATGGCCTCGTAGCGGAGGATCGACGAGGCGTTGTAATCGGTGCTGAGTCCGAAGGGGACATAGATGCCGATGCCCCAGGACCAATGGTGGTTGATGGGCGCGGCAAAGAATCCCGAAGGGACAAAGTTGAGTTTGCGGCCGGCATTGCCTCCATTGTTTCCGGACAGGGGTTCCCCGATGGCATCGACGGCCGAGGTGGGGGTGAACTCTCCATTCAGCTTGATAAGGGTTGCGGTCAGGTTGAGGGTCGGCTTTTTGAGGAGGGTCAGAAGGGCCGGATTGAAGTAGACCGCGGTGGCACCATCCGGGTACGCGGCGCTGCCGGCATAGGCCTTCCCCATTTCACGGGCGCTGGATTCGTTCAGGGCAAATCCGGAACCCCATGCCGGGGAGGAGAGAACCCCCAGCCCGGCTGCTGCCAGCAGGGCAAAGAGGGAGAGACTCCGGGCGGTTTTCTGGGCGGACAGACGTTTCATCGTCAGCATGTTCGTCGCTCCTGCGAAGGCGAATTGTTGGGTCATTGATCGGGGACCGGCTGGCCGGGCTCCCCGGGAACATCGCATGGTCGAAATTGTTTCGTTACGTCCACTTTTATGGTAACACAGGCTCCCGTTTGCAGAATGGGGGGGCAGGAACCCTCCGGCTCAGAGCGACTGGCTCGCGAAATCGGCAAGACGCGACCGTTCGCCACGGGACAGGGTGATGTGTCCCGAATACGGCCAGCTCTTGAAGCGGTCGACCACGTAGGTGAGGCCGGAGGTGATCTCGGTGAGATAGGGGGTGTCGATCTGGGCAATGTTGCCGACACAAATGATCTTGCTGTGGGGTCCGGCCCGGGTGATGAGCGCCCGCATCTGCTTGGGTGTGAGGTTCTGGGCCTCGTCGATGATGACGTAGCGGTTGAGGAAGGTCCGGCCCCGCATGTAGTTCAGGGAGCGGATCTTGATGCGTTGGGCCAGAAGGTCCTGGGTGGCGGCCCGTCCCCAGCTGCCGCCTCCCGAGGAGCCGCTCAGGACCTCCAGGTTGTCGAGGAGGGCTCCCATCCAGGGGGTCATTTTTTCCTCTTCCGTTCCGGGCAGGAAGCCGATGTCCTCGCCCAGGGGAACGGTGATGCGGGTCATGATGATTTCCCGGAATCGATTGTGTTCCAGGGTTTCCTGGAGACCGGCGGCGAGAGTCATCAGGGTCTTGCCGGTTCCGGCCGGTCCCAAGAGGGTCACGAAATCGAGATCGGGGTGCAGGAGGAGGTTCAGGGCAAAGTTCTGCTCCCGGTTGCGGGCGTGGATGCCCCAGACGGGTGCATGGGGAGAGCGGAAATCCCGGACCAGTTCGAGGACCGCCCGTTGTCCGTCCGTCTCGCGGACCAAAGCCTCGATCGGGCTCTCCCCGGCACCGTACAGGCACAGATTGGGAAACCATCCGGACACAAGCGGACCTTCCACGGCATAGTAGGTGAGGCCGTCGCGGTTCCAGGACTTGACCCGCTCGCCGTGGGCCTGCCAGAAATCCTCGGGCAGGTTCCGCATGCCGCTTTCCAGAAGGCTGAGATCCTCGAGCACCTGGTCGCTCGCGTAATCCTCGGCCCGGACGCCGAGAACGGCAGCCTTGATGCGCAGGTTGACATCCTTGGTGATCAGGGTGACCGAATGGTGAGTCAGGCGTTTGGCAAGCGCGAGGCAGAGCGAGAGGATCGCATGGTCGGGGTGATGGCCCGGCAGTTCGAGGGGCAGGGGCTCCAGCAGGGTTTCGGTCTGGAGGAACAGCAGTCCCCGCGCACCGTTCCGGGATCCATTGGAGGGGGGGGCTGACTTCAGGGCGAACGTTTCGAGGGGCAATCCCCGGTGGATGGCGTCCTGGGTGGCGCCGTGGATCACTTGTTCGAGGAAGCGGCTGGCCTGGCGCGCATTCTGGGCCACCTCGCTCAATCCCTTCTTTGCGGCGTCGAGCTCCTCGATCACGACCATGGGCAGGAACAGGTCGTCCTCGTGGAAACGGAAGAGGGCGGCCGGATCATGCATCAGGACGTTCGTGTCCAGGACGCAGAGGCGCTTTCCGGGTCGCGTCATGAAGCGTTCAGGGAGCCATCCGGGTTGCCATCACCCGCTCGAGTACGGCCTGGGCGTGCCCCCGGGGCTTCACGTTTCTCCACGCTTCCCGCAGTCGGCCTTCGGCGTCGAAGAAGAACGTGCTGCGGTCGATGCCGAGGTATCTCCGTCCATACAGCGATTTTTCACGGATGACGTCGCAGGCCCGGCAGAGTGCGGATTCCGTATCGGCCAGGAGGGGGAAGGGAATCGCATATTTCCGGGCAAACTTTTCATGGGAGGAGAGCGAATCGCGGGAGACTCCGACAATCCCCACGCCGAGCTCGCGGAACCGGGAGTGGAGCGCCGTGAACTCGATGGCCTCCACCGTGCAGCCGGAGGTGCTGTCCTTGGGATAAAAGTAGAGCACGGTCGGCCGGCCCCGGAGGTCGCTGGAGCGGAGGCGGCCCTCGGGATGGGCGGGAAGGTCAAAGTCCGGGATCTGTTCGGGGTCGGTCATGGGGCTCAGGATTTCACGGGTTCCATGATGGCATCCAGGTTCAGTTTGTCGCAGAAGTCGGTGAACTCCTCCCGGAGGTGGGCAATGGGTTGCGAGGCGGGAACCAGGATCGTCATCTGGAACGCCATCATGGTGGCGCCGGTATAACTGGCCACGTACGTCCGGGAACTGAGCTCGCAGATGGTGATCTGCCGTTCGGTGAAAAAGCTGGTCAGGTTGAAGAGGGTTCCCTCCTGGTCGAGCGAGACCACATCAACGGCATACGGGGTCATTTCCTTGACCAGCGGGCGTTCCGTCGTTCGTTGCAGGGTGAGCGACACTTGCAGCTTGCGTTCCATCTTTTTGCTGCCGCTTTCGAGCCGCGCAATCGCGTCCCAGGCGCCTGAAATCAGGAGAAAACAGGCAAACTCGGTTCCCAGGACGGACATGCGGCTTTCCACGATGTTGCAGCCGCACTCGAGGATGAAACGGGTAAGGTCCGGCAGAAGGGCAGGCTGGTTCGGGCCCATCGCGTTCAACACCAGGACCTGCTTCATGAACAGGGCATCCCGGTCCTGCGTGCCCATCCCGGACGGGCGGGACTTGAGCGGTCTCTCCCGAAACGTTTAAGATAGTCCAAGAGCGTCCTCCCAGGCGTGTGTGAGCCATGTTCCAGGGTAGTTTGGTGGCGTTGGTCACCCCCATGGCCCAAGACGGCCAGATCGATTATACAAGCCTTGACCGCCTGGTTGAATGGCATCTCGCATCCGGCACACAGGGGCTCGTGATCGGTGGCACCACGGGGGAAAGCGCGACCTTGCGGCCGGTCGAGAAGGTGGCTCTGGTCGCGGCAGTGCTGAAGTGCGTGCGGGGACGGATCCCGGTGATTGCCGGCAGCGGCACGCATGCCACCGACGAAACCCTCCAGCTGACCCGCCGCATGGCGGAACTCGGCGTGGACGGCTGTCTGCTCGTGGCGCCCTACTATAACAAGCCGGGCCCCGAAGGCCAGTTCCGCCACTTCGAGGTGGTGGCCCGGTCGGTTTCGGTTCCGATCCTCCTGTACAATGTGCCCAGCCGCACCGCCTGCGATCTCCTGCCCGAGACCGTGGCCCGTCTGAGCCGGGTTCCCGGCATCGTGGGTATCAAGGAAGCCATCCCGGGTGTCGAGCGCCTGCGGGAGCTCCGAAAGGTGTGCCGGCCGGATTTCGGTTATTGGAGCGGTGACGATGGGACGGCACTCGACTTTATCGAAGCGGGTGGAGCCGGGGTGATTTCAGTTACCGCAAACGTGGTGCCGGATCGGATGGCCCAGTGGGTGGGCCATGCGCTCCGGGGCGAATGGTCCGAGGCACGGGAGATGCAAGAATCGCTCCTGCCCCTCCACGAGGTCTTGTTTGTTGAGTCGAACCCGGTCCCGGTCAAGTGGGCCCTTCATGAGATGGGGTGGATACCCGGTGGCATCCGGTTACCCTTGGTGACCCTCTCCGAGGGGAGTCGGGAGCGGGTCCGTACTACTCTGGAACGGCTCGCCATCGGCCGGGCCGGATCCAGCACGGGGAGATGACGCATTGCCTGAGCGAATTTCGAAAAGTCTGGTTCTTCTGGGTTGCCTGGTCCTTCTTGCAGGTTGTGCCGGGGTTGCCTGTCCCGTACCCCACCACCCGCCGCGGGTTTCGCCGGCGCCGGGGCTCCGTGCACGCGGAGTCACCGTCCTGCCGTCCGGGCGATATCGCATCCCGGAGATCAAGGCCCAAAGTCCCCTGGCCGGTGGGGAATGCCCGATTGTCCCACCGGGACTCGGGGCGCCCCATCCTGGAGCGGGGTCCCGTTGAGTCAAGGCGTCCCGTGAGGGAAGAATCCGGATCCCGCCCTCCGGCGTCCGTTGGTCACAGGGCCCGGGGCGAGCCGGAAAGGGGAACCGGGAAGTGCAGGGGTTCCCGGGCAACGGTTGTGTGGAGAGGTGTCCGAGCGGTCGAAGGAGCACGCCTGGAAAGTGTGTATACGGGTAACCGTATCGTGGGTTCGAATCCCACCCTCTCCGCCATCATGCCGGGCATCTCCCGGCTCCCCGGCGAGGCAAACAGGTGACTCCGGAGGAAGCCCTGCCTTCCGCCACGGGGGCTCACCAGCCTCTCGCCCGCAAATGGAGGCCCCGATCCTTTCGGGCGCTGATCGGCCAGGAACCCGTGGTGCGCGCCCTGCAGAATGCCCTGCGGAAAAAGCAGCTGCACCCGGTCCTTTTGTTCTCCGGAACCCGGGGGGTTGGCAAAACGACCCTCGGCCGGCTGGTCGCCAAGGCACTCAATTGCGAGGGGGGGGTGACCCCGGAACCCTGCGGAGTCTGTGCCCACTGTCAAGCGATCGATGCAGGGTCCTTCCCGGATTTTCTCGAAATTGATGCCGCTTCGCGGACCCGGGTCGAGGAGACCCGGGAACTCCTCGCGAATGTTCCCTACCTGCCAGTCCGTGGACGTTTCCGGGTCTACCTGATCGATGAAGTGCACATGCTGTCGGCCCACTCCTTCAACGCCCTCCTGAAAACGCTGGAGGAGCCGCCAGACCATGTTTCCTTCCTCCTGGCCACCACGGAACCGGAAAAAGTGCCGGCGACGATCCAGTCCCGTGCCTTGCGCTTTGCCCTGCGGCGTGTCCCGTCGGAACGGATCGCCGGACATCTGGCGGAGGTGGTCCGGGCGGAGGGTGTGGAGGCCGATCCATTGGTCCTCGACCTCCTCGCGGCTGCCGCCGGGGGCAGCGTCCGGGATGCACTGAGCCTTCTCGATCTCGCCCTGTCCTATGGAGGGGGGCGAATCCGGGAAAGCGATGTGGTGGAAATCCTGGGCACCCTGGCTCCCGAGCAGCTCGATGCCCTGGTCTTTGCGGTGCTGGAACGGGATCCCGTCCGCCTGGGGGCACTCCTCGAGACTCTGCATGCCCTTGAGCCGGATTATGCGGGCATCCTCGAGTCCATGGGCCGCCGCCTGGTCGAACTGGCGGCCCGCCTTGAGTGGGGGGCGGGCCTCAAGGTTCGGGCCGGAGAGCAGGCACGCTGGGAGGCTCTGCTCACCCGCCTCGATCCGCTCGATCTGCAGCTGGACTACGAGATCGTCCGCCGCGGACTGGAGGAGATCCGGGCCATCGACGATCCGCGGATGACCTTTGACATGACCTGCATCCGCCTGCTGAGTTTTCGTCCAGCCCCTCCCGGAGCCCACCCTCCCGTCCCCCGTCCCCCGCCTGCGGAACGTCTCGCCGCGCCGGCTGCCTCGCCCGCAAACACTCGTGATCCGGCCACCCATCCCGACGTTTCCCTGTCTCCGGAAAACTGGCCCCGCTACGTGACCCGGCTCGCGCTGGGAGGAGTTGCCCGCCAGGTCCTGAACCAGTCGGTCTGCCGTCAGTTCGAAAACGGCGAACTGGTGCTCGGACTGTCGCCCGGGATGGAGAACTTGCTCACCGAACAGCTCAAGGGCCGGATCGAAGCCGCACTCCGGGAGGCACAAGGGGAATCCCTCACGGTCGTTTTCGAATCCGGCCCGGTGGAAGGGCCGACCCCGGCACGTCACGAGGAAGCTGAGCGGGAAGCAAAACGCCAGGAGGCCCGGAAAACCCTGGAACAGGATCCGGGCGTCCAGGAGCTCCTCGAACTCGGTTTCGAGATCCAACCCGACTCGGTGACTCCCGACGTGGGGGGTGCGGAACATGAGTAGGAGCGGAGCGGATCCCCGGATCCGGACCCGGTCATGAAAGTGATGCCGCCGCCGCTCGAGCACCTGACCGAAGCGTTGCGGCAGCTGCCCGGTGTGGGCCCCCGCACGGCACAGCGGCTGACGCTCGCCCTGATCAATGACCAGGGAGAACGGGCGAGGCGCCTGACCCGGGCCTTGAATGAAGCCCTCGACCGGCTGCAGCTGTGCCAGTCGTGCCGCATGTACACCGAGGACGCGCTTTGCGCGATCTGCCGTTCGGAATCGCGGGACCGGAGCCAGGTCTGCGTGGTGGAGACGCCGGCGGATGTGATTGCGCTCGAGAACACCGCGAGCTACCGCGGCACCTATTTTGTTCTCTACGGTCACCTGTCACCGCTCGACCAGGTCGGCCCGGAAGACATCGGGCTCGACCTCTTGGTGCAACATCTGGCCTCGGGCCGAATCCGGGAGGTCATCCTCGCGACCAATGCGACCGTGGAAGGGGAGGCCACCGCCCACTTCATCGCCAACCTGTGCCGGGCTCGTTCGATCCCGTCAACGCGGATCGCCCAGGGGATCCCCATGGGCGGCGAGCTCGAGTATCTGGATGGCCATACGCTGGTCCAGGCCATCCAGGGCAGGCGAAACTATGAGTGACCGGCCTTGCACCCGACGGGAGGATTGTGCACGATGAACGAATGTGTGTTCTGCCGGATCGCCCGACACGAGCTGGAGGCGAAAGTCGTGGAGGAAGACCCGGACTTCATCGCCTTCCATGACGCGCACCCGGTGGCTCCCGCGCATCTGCTCCTCATCCCCAAGCGGCACGTGGCTTCCTTGTCCGAATGGGTCGGGGTGGAACCCGATGTGGCTGGCCGCTGGTTGCTCCGGGCCCGGGACCTCGCGTCGACCCTTGGTTTCGCGAAAAGCGGCTATCGTCTCGTGATCAATACGGGCGAGTGGGGCGGACAGACCGTGGCCCACCTGCATCTCCACCTCCTGGCCGGACGGGTTCTGCAATGGCCGCCGGGATGAACGAGCCCGCCGGAGGCGGGCCGGGGGCGGGCCCCCGGTCGCTTCGTCTCATCTGGATCGATCTCGAGATGACCGGACTCAATCCGCTTGAGGACCACATTCTCGAAATCGCGACCGTCGTGACGGGACCGGACCTTGAAATCCTCGCACAGGGGCCGGAGCTGGCCATTGCCCAACCGGAGTCCGTGCTGGCCGGGATGGGGGCCTGGTGCCGCCAGCATCACGGATCCTCGGGTCTCACCGCCCGGGTTCGGGCCAGCCACTGCACGGAGGCGGAGGCGGAGCGCCTGACCCTGGATTTTCTGGCCGGCCAGGTCCCGGAAGGCGTCTCCCCCATGTGCGGCAACAGCGTCTGCCAGGATCGCCGGTTCCTGGTCCGCTGGATGCCGCGGCTCGAGGCCTATTTCCACTACCGAAACCTGGACGTGTCGACCTTGAAGGAACTGGCCCGACGCTGGAGTCCATCCGTGCTCGGGGGGATGGGCAAGGAAAGCCGGCACACGGCTTTGGCTGACGTCCTGGACTCGATTGCCGAACTCTCCTATTATCGGCAGACCCTTTGGAAATCCTGAGCCGGTTGCGGACCCGGGTCCTGTATAATCCCCCATGCGAGGTTGTGACGCTTTGCACGGGGATAGGCCCGAATGGCCGCTGGAACCGGGCAAGTGGCTGATCTTCCATATGAAACCCATCCTTCCTCCGATTTCCTTCGGCCGTGTTCAGGCAAGGTTCGGTTCCAGCCGCCGATGATGGATCCGTCGGAAGAAAAAGGAGCGAACTCTTTTGCTTCCCGGAGGTCCTATCCCATGACCGGAGGTCCGCGGTCATGAGTCCCGGACCGGTTCCGAGGACCGACAATGACCAGGTGCTCGTGGCTAGGGTGCAAGCCGGAGACCGGGCGGCATTCGATCTTTTGGTTCGCAAGTACCAGTACCGGATTTACAAGTTCATTACCCGATATGTGCGCGATGCCAATCTGGCGTTTGACATTACCCAGGAAACCTTCCTGCGGGCTTACCGGTCGATCCGGTCTTTCCGGGGAGACAGCGCGTTTTATACCTGGCTGTACCGGATTGCCATCAATGCCTCGAAAAACCACCTGGCACTCGAGGCCCGGCGCCAGGAGTCCGCGCTCGTGGAAGATGGTGAACGGGAAGCCGCGAATAGCCTGGAAGGCCTGCAGTCACTCGAGACTCCTGAAGCACTCTTGATCTCGGAGGAGATGCGGCAAGTGATTGTCCAGGCCATTCAGGAACTCGCACCCGATCTGCGGATGGCCATCCTGCTCCGGGAGGTCGAGGGGTTCAGCTACGAGGACATTGCCGAAACCATGAATTGTCCGATCGGGACAGTCCGTTCCCGGATCTTCCGGGCACGGGAAGCCATCAACAGCCGTTTGGAACCGCTTCTCGGCGGGGGAGGAAACTGATTATGGAAGGATGGGAATCGGAAGCCGCGTCTGCGTGTGGGGAATCCCTGTCGGCCTTCCTGGATGGTGAACTGACGGAAGTCGACTGTGCGAGGCTGCTCGAGACCGTCCGGAAGCATCCGGAGGCCGGCCGCTCGTTGTCCCGCTACAGCCTCATCCGCGAGATCCTGCACAGCGAGGAGTGGAAGCTCCGGGAGTGGGTGGGTGGGACGAGGCGTCCCCCGGCTCCGGAACGGAGGCGATCCCGGTTTCCGGGAGGACGTCTGCCCGGACTCTGGGCCTGGCGGGGAGCGTTCGCACTGTCCCTGGCGGTGCTCCTGGCCGTCGGATTGCGGGATGATGGGTCGCGGACGGGTCTTGCCCATCCGCCATCCGCCTTCCTGGAGGCCCGCCCGACGATTTCGGTCTCCCCACCCTATGGCCGGGTCCGCTCGGTTTCGTGGAACGTGACCTCGCGGGCGGTGCGCCGTCAGCTCACGACGTACTGGATGCTGCATGCCGCCTCCATTTCAGCCACACCGACCATGGCCTATTCAAGGATTGCGGCCTACAACTATGCCGTCTCGGGTCGGGGACAGCGCTGGCAGCGGCGGCACCGTCATCCGTGATGTCATCCGGCTGCACCCGCTGGTCGGGAGGATTCGGGCTCGGGCTCCTGGCGCTGGCCGCGGCCGGGGCCCGGCCGCTTCCCCCGTTCCGGCCGGAACAGGCCCTCCTGCGCATGCAACGGGTTCTGCTCTCGGTCAACTACCGGGGGATCCTGGTCTTCCAGCACAACACCATGCTCAAGTCCATTGCGGTCGAACACGGCGTGGCCCGGTATGGGGGATGGGAGCGGATCCGGACCTTGAATGGCCCTCCACGCGAGCTTCTCAAGAACGGCCATCGTCTCCTGTTCCTGCTGCGCGGCCACCCGGTGCGCGTGATGCACGTTCTGGGCAGCTATACCGGCCTGCCGCAGAACTGGATCGGGTTCCGCAAGCACTTCCGCCGGGATCTGGCCCGGGAATACCGGTTCATCCCGGTGCCACGCCAGGGCCGGGTCGCGGGTCACATCGCCCGGATCCTCGTCGTCCGACCCCTGGACCGTTACCGCTACGGCTACCGGCTCTGGATCGATTCCCGCAACGGCTTCCCCCTGCGCTCCGATCTGCTCAACGCGATGGGACAGGTCATCGAGCAGATGATGTTCGTGACCATTCACTGGTATCCGAAGGCGGCCTGGCATGTCAGCCCCCCCCACATCCCGCCCATTCCGCTCCCGAAAACCCGGGAGTCCCTGATCCCGCAGTGCGTCTTCCGCCGGGTCCCGCCGGGATTTCGCGTGATCGAGAATACGACATCTCTCTCACCCGGTCCCGTCCGCCATGTCCTCCTGAGCGACGGACTGGCCACGGTCTCCGTGTTCATCCACCCGCTGGGAGCCCGCTTTCCCGCCCTCACCGGCCCGGCCCGGATGGGACCGGTCTCGGCTTTCGGGCGGAAGATCGGCGGTTTCTCCTTCACCGTCATCGGCGAGGTGCCGCTTCGAACCGTCCGCTTCATTGCCGAGCAGGCCCGGCTGGTTCTTTCCCCGTGAAGACCCCCCCGCCCTGGCAGCTCATCCGGCGCCGGGGCTGCCCACCCTGCGAGCGGCTTGAACAATGCCTGCGGGGACACTTCGGCGAGGCAACCGACGCCTGGCTGGAAGTGCTCGATGTGGACAGTGCGCCCGATTTGCGTGAGCAGTACGGATTCCGCGTTCCGGTCCTCCTCCGGGAAAACCGTGTGGTTGTCGAGGGACCCTGGGATTGGGAAAGCCTGGTAAAGGCCCTGCCGGCACCACCTGTCCGGCCCCGCGGATCGGCCTGAACCCGTAGAATGTAGCCTCGGCCCCGAAGACGGAATCCCTGAGCGGTGAATGACAGCTTGCCGGTTGTGACCGGATGCCCGAATCCGGTCCGGACGGGTTGCGGGCGGGAGTGCTGACCCGGCATGGACCGGATCCGGAACTTCTGCATCCTGGCCCATGTCGACCATGGCAAGTCCACCTTGGCCGACCGCTTCATCGAGCTCTGCGGCGGGCTGCCCAAGCGCGCCATGATGGACCAGGTGCTCGACTCGATGGATCTTGAGCGCGAGCGGGGCATCACCATCAAGGCCCAGAGTGTCGCCCTCGACTACCGCTCGGAAAGCGGCGAGGTCTTCCGTTTCAACCTCATCGATACGCCGGGACACGTGGACTTCTCCTACGAGGTGTCCCGATCGCTGGCTGCCTGCGAAGGGGCGCTCCTCGTGGTGGATGCGGTCCAGGGCGTGGAGGCGCAAAGTGTCGCGAACTGCTACCAGGCCATCGAGCAGGGACTCGAGATCATTCCGGTCATCAACAAGATCGACCTTCCGGCCGCGGATCCGGACCGGGTCATCGCGGAAATCGAGGACGTGATCGGGATCGAGGCCCATTCGGCACTCCGGGTCAGTGCCAAGACGGGAGCAGGTGTGCGCGAGCTGCTTGAGGCCGTGACCCAGCGGATCCGCCCGCCGGCCGGCCGGTCCACGGATCCCCTCCGTGCCCTCATCATCGATTCCCGTTTCGACAACTATGTCGGGGTTGTCTCCCTGGTTCGGGTCCAGGAAGGCCGCCTTGCGGCGCACTCCCGGATCGAGCTCATTTCGACCCGCAGGGCCCACCAGGTCGACCGGGTCGGGCTCTTCCGGCCCCTCCAGATGGAGGACTGTCCGGCGCTGGAGGCGGGTGAGGTGGGCTATCTCATTGCCGGCATCAAGGAGGTTGAGGGCGCGCCGGTCGGCGATACGGTGACCCAGGCGGATCGCCCGGCCACAGTGCCCCTCGCCGGCTTCGAGCCGGTTCACCCGCGGGTCTATGCCGGGCTGTTCCCTACCGACTCCGAACAATACGAGGCCTTCCGCGACGCCCTCTCCAAGCTCCGCCTCAATGATTCGGCCCTGAGCTACGAACCCGAGACCTCGGTCGCCCTGGGATTCGGATTCCGGTGCGGCTTCCTCGGCCTGCTCCACATGGAGATCGTCCAGGAACGGCTCGAGCGGGAGTATCACCTGAGCCTGATCACGACGGTGCCGACCGTGCATTACGAGGTGGTCCTCGAGGACGGGCGGACCCTCATGGTGAACAATCCGAGCGGCCTGCCTTCCGTCTCGCTGATCCGGGAGATCCGCGAGCCGATCATCTCCGCCCGGATGCTGACCCCCCCGGATCACCTGGGCGCCCTGATCGCCTTGTGCCAGGAAAAGCGGGGGCAACAGACCGGCCTGCACTATTACGCCCGGCAGGTGGCTTTGGAATACGAACTCCCGCTGAGCGAGGTGGTCCTGGATTTCTTCGACCGCCTGAAATCTGCGTCCCGGGGCTATGCCTCCTTCGATTACCGTTTCATCGGATTCCGCCCCTCCCGACTGGTCCGGCTGGATTTCCTGGTCAACGGGGAGCCGGTCGATGCCTTTTCCACGATCGTGCACCGGGACGTGGCCTACGCACGCGGCCGGGAACTCGTGGACCGCCTGCAACGTCTGATCCCGCGCCAGATGTTCGAGGTGGCACTCCAGGCAACGATCGGCACACAGGTCATTGCCCGGGCCACCGTCAAGGCCCTGCGGAAAAATGTCATCGCCAAGTGCTATGGGGGAGACGTGACCCGGAAACGCAAACTGCTCGAGAAGCAGAAAGAGGGCAAGAAACGCATGAAGCGGCTCGGCAAGGTCGAGATCCCACAGGAGGCATTCCTGGCCGTGCTCAAGCATTCGGCAGTGGACTGAGCATGGGCCCGCCGCATGTCCCGCAATTCCTTGTGCCAGCCTCGCGCGATATAATGCGGGCGGTCGTCGTGCGGCCTCGGGCGGGTGCCCCGCGGGTGGGCGCGTCTGCTTTTGCACCCTGGGTTTGTCCCGTCTGACCGGAGGCCCGGTGATGGCAGTTTTCGGATACTCGGCAGTCTTCCTGATCATCCTCGCGGTGTCCGGACTGATCTGGCTCGCGGATATCCTCTGGCGCAGGCGCCGGGGGGCAGGGCTTCCGGCGCGGAGCCTGGTCGAGTATGCCCGCTCGTTCTTTCCCATCCTGCTGGTTTTGGTCCTCATCCGCTCCTTCCTCTTCGAGCCCTTCCGGATTCCCTCAGGATCCATGGTTCCGACCCTGCTCATCGGTGATTTCATCCTGGTCAACAAGTTCGACTACGGGATCCGGCTGCCGGTGACCAACACGGTGATCATCCCGACCGGCCATCCCCGGGTGGGCCAGGTGGTGGTGTTCCGCTACCCGCTCCACCCGTCGGTCGATTACATCAAGCGGGTGGTTGGCGTGCCCGGCGATTGGGTCCGCTACCAGGGCAACCGCCTGTGGATCAATCACCACCGGGTCCCCCATGTCTGCCAGGGTCTCTACCGCGGACCGGACGGCGAGTCCGGGTCCCTGCTCTGTGTGGAACAGCTGGGCCGTGTGAAGCACGAAATCCTGATCACCCCGGGGATGCCCGCACCCACGGGCCGCTACCGGGTCCCCTCCCGGCACTACTTCATGATGGGGGACAACCGGGATGACAGCGATGACAGCCGCTACTGGGGCAGTGTTCCCAACCGGGACCTGATCGGGCGCGCGGTGGTCATCTGGTTCAACTGGGACGCGTTTTCCCACATGCCGATCTGGAGCCGGATCGGCCGTATAATCCACTGAGGGAGGGTAGCGTCATGCCGAAGTCCAAGCGAGGCCAGCAGGGCATGAGTTTCGTGGGCTGGGTGCTTTCGCTGTGCCTGTTCACGATTTTCGCCTTGGCGGCCGTCCGCCTGATCCCTGTCTACCTCGAGTATCTCACGATCCGGTCGGCGGTCGATGCGGCGGCTCACGAGCAACCCACGGTCAGCCGGCACCAGATTTTCCGGGCCATCGTCCGGCAGTTCGTGGTCAACCAGATCGATGCCATCCATTCCCGGAATGTCCTGATCAGCCGGGTCCACCATCACCTCGTGCTCACCGTCGATTATTCCGAAAAGACCCCGTTCATCGGCAACGTCGGGTTCATCGTCCATTTCCATCACAGCGTCAACGTGCCGGTGCCCCCGCCTGGTCCGGAGTAGGTTCTTGCCCGAGCCGTTTGAAACCGGACTGGGCCATGTCTTTTGTGACCGGGCGCTGTGCGCGCAGGCCTTGACCCATCGCAGCCGGGGGGCGCCCCATAACGAGCGGCTCGAGTTCCTGGGCGATGCCGTGCTCGGCTGGGCCGTGGCCGAGGGTCTCTACCGACGCTTCGGCGACTGGGATGAAGGCCGCTTGACGCGGGCCCGGGCGCGACTGGTCAGCCAGCCGGTTCTGGCCGAGCTGGCCCGCGAGATCGGTCTCGAGGCTGCGTTGCAGGCCGGCATGGGAGTGCTGTCGGATCCTACGGCCCGTGAACGCGTGCTGGCCTCGACCCTCGAAGCCCTCTTCGGTGCGATTGCCTGCGAGGCCGGAGCCGAGGCGGCACGGGCCGCCGTCGAGCGCTTGCTTGCACAACGCTGGCCGGTGGTGGAACGCCTGGCCGACCAGAAGGACCCGAAAACCCGTTTGCAGGAGCTGTTGCAGGGTGCGGGACTGCCGCCGCCGGAATATGTCCTGCAATCCGCAGCCGGTCCGGGTCATCGTCGTTCGTTCCGGGTTCATTGCGAGGTGCCGGCACGGGGTTGGGCCGAGGAGGGAACCGGGTCCAGCATGCGCCTTGCCGAGCAGGCGGCCGCAGCAGCCCTGCTCGACCGGATCGGGCATGGCTGAGGCGATGACCGGCAGCGCGCGGGTGGCCGTGCTCCTGGGCCGGCCCAATGTCGGCAAGTCGACACTCTTCAATGCCCTGGCTGGCAGCCGGCTCAGCATTGTCACTCCGAAACCCGCGACCACCCGCCTCGTGGTGGCCGCGCCACTGCCTGGGGACGATGCCGGAATCCGGATCTGGGACACGCCCGGAATCCTCGACCGGCCCCGGCACCGCCTCCAGCTCCGGCTCAACGATGTCGTCTGGAATGCCGCGCTCGAATCGGACCTCCTCTTGTTCGTGGTGGCGGGCCTCGAGTGGCGGGACGAGGACGACCGCCTGGTCGAACGGGCTTTCGGTCTCGGCAAACCGATCGGAGTCGTGGTCAACCAGGTCGACCGCATCAAGCCCCGGACAGCGCTCTTGCCCTTTCTCGAACAACTGGCAAAACGCGCCTCCTTTTCATTTCTGGTGCCGGTTTCCGCGCGCCGGGGCGAAAACCTCACGGTACTCGCCGGCCAGATCCGCTCCGCCTGTCCCGTCCCGTCCCGTCCCCGCCCAGCCTCCCTCTCGAGAGGCACCGGGCTCGACTGGCCCGACCAGGCGGCCGAACTCTTCCGGGAGCAGCTCATGCTGGACCTTTCGGCCGAGCTGCCCTATGCCCTCCACGTCGTCTGCGAGTCCTGGCAGGAGACCGGGCGCGGGGTCGAGGTGGATCTCCGGGTCTGGGTGGAACGCCCCGGCCAGAAGGGGATCGTGATCGGCACCGAAGGGAGAAGGCTCAAGACCGCGGGGACCCGGGTCCGCCATACGCTCGAGGCGCGTCTCGGCCGTCCGGTCCTGTTGCACAGCCGGGTCGAGGTGGATCCCGACTGGAGCCTCCACCATCCCCGAGAACCCCAGCCGGCTCCGGAGTCCGGCGGATGATCCGGGTCTGGGACGAACCGGCCTGGGTCCTGCATGCCCGGAACTACGGTGAGACCAGCCAGATCGTCGAACTGCTCACGGCGCATGAGGGCCGCATCGGCCTCCTCGCCCGCGGGACCCGCAGGTCCCCCAAGGCCCCGCGTCTCGAGCCTTTCACACCTTGGAGCGTGTCCTGGAGCGGAGGCGAGGGCCGCCTGCCGACCCTCCGGAACGCGGAACGGGCCGGCCCGCCCGCCCGCCTCCAGGGGCATGCCTTGTGGGCTGGCTTCCATCTCCACGACCTGATGCTCCGCCTGACCGAGCGCTTTGAACCCCTGGCTTCGCTCCATGCCCGCTATACCGGTGCGCTTTCTGCCTTGGAGCAGGGAATTCCGCCGGCCCAGGTGGTGTGCCGGTTCGAACGGGACCTCCTGGCCGAACTCGGCTATGGGCTCAATCTCCGGGAAGAGGCGGGGAGCCGCGAGCCGATCCATCCCGCGGCCCACTACGAGTTCGATCCCGGCTCCGGCGCGCGACGACTGCCGGAGGGGGTCTCCGGCATCGAGGGCCGGGTCCTTCTGGATCTGGCCCAAGGCAGCTGGGGTGACGAGGCCTCACTCCTGGCCAGCCGCCGCCTGCTCGAGCGGGTCTACGCCTTTCATGGAAGGGGGCAGAATCCGGGAGTGCGGCCCTGGATGGAGTCGCTTTTGCTCTTTGCCCGCCGCCATGGAGCCTGATGCGGTGGCGGCTGCCCTCCCGATGATCCGGCTCGGGGTCAATGTCGATCACGTGGCAACCCTGCGCGAAGCGCGCCAGACGGTCTACCCGGACCCGGTGGCCGCGGCCTGCCTGGCGCTCCGTGGAGGGGCAGACAACATCACGGTCCACCTGCGCGAGGATCGCCGCCACATCCGGGAATCCGATGTGACGCGTCTCGTCCGGGAGTTGCCCCTTCCGGTCAACCTGGAGATGAGCCTGAACCCGGTCATCGTCGAATTTGCGGAGTCGATCCGGCCGGCCGAGGTCTGTTTTGTGCCGGAACGGCGAGCGGAACGGACCACGGAAAGCGGGCTCGCCGTCCGTCTCCTGGCCGACCGCCTGTTTCCGGTGGTGCAAAGGCTCTCCGAAGCCGGGATCCGGGTGGCCCTGTTCGTCGATCCGGTGGACGACGAGGTTGCGGCCGCATCCGCACTCGGGATCCATGCGGTCGAACTGCATACCGGTGCCTATGCCGAATCCCGGGACGCCGCCTCCCGTGCCCATCGGCTCGAGCGCCTGAGCACCGCCGCCCGCCGGGCCCGCTCCCTCGGGCTTGCGGTCCATGCCGGACATGGACTGGATTACGACTCAGTCGCCCGGGTGGCGGCGATCCCGGAAATCGAGACGTTGAATATCGGGCATGCCATCGTGAGCCGGGCGGTTTTCGTCGGACTGGAGGAGGCCACCCGCCTCATGAAGGAGCGGATGCGGGATGCCCGCCGGGGTGGGGTGCCGTGATCGTCGGAGTCGGAACCGACCTTGTTTCCATCCCCCGGATGGAAGGGCTCTGGAGACGACATGGGATCCGGCTCGTCCAGCGTATCCTGACCGCAGCCGAGCGGGAGGAGTGGGCCCGCCGGCATGAACCGGCCCGCTATCTGGCTCTCCGGTTCGCGGCCAAGGAGGCGGTCGCGAAGGCTTTGGGTACCGGGTTTTCCGCTGGGGTTTCGCTCCAGGCCCTGACTATCTTGTCCGATCCAAGGGGCAAGCCGGTCGTGCACTTCGCACCGGGACGGCTCATGGACCGCTTGCGGGAGTCGGGTGTGGCCGGGGTGGAGCTCAGTTTGACGGATGAATTGGACTGGGCTCTGGCCTTTGCGGTGGCCTTTGGGGACGGGAGGGACGGCTGAGCACGCGCTGGAGGGTCTCGGCCAGGGTAACCGCGCGGATCGGCTTGATGAGATATTCGCGGATTCCGGAGTTGAGGGCGCGGATCCGGGTCTCCGGGAGAATGTCGGCACTGATCGCGACGAGCGGGAGGTTCGGGTGGTTGGCCGTGATCCGCTGTGCGGTTTCGATGCCGTCCATTTCCGGCATGTGGATGTCCAGGAGAACCAGATCCGGCTCGACACTGTCGATCATGCCGACCAGGCCCGCGCCATTCGGGCACAGCCACACCCGGGCTCCCTGCTGTTCCAGCATGCGGCCGATCAGGGTCCGGTTGATGGCGTTGTCCTCGGCAACCAGCATGCGGATTCCGGCCAAAAGGCCCGAGGGGTTCGCCTGCGGCGTACGGGCCGGTGTGAGGAGACGGGTCGTGGGATCTTTGAGGATTGCCGCAACGGCCTGATCGAGGTCCTGCCAGGCGGAAGAGCGGAGGTCATGGTCATCCGGGTGGGTTTGTCCGTGGCTGCGGAGCCGGGAGATGGCCACCTGGAGGGCAGGGAGCTTGCAGAAGCGGGCGGTGCCCTCGAGCTGGTGCAACGCCTCCCGGATTTTTTGCGGGGCGGGATGAACCGTCCAGGCTTCGCGCAGGACTTGCACCTGGCGGGGGAGTTCCTGACGGAAGAGATTCCAGAAGTCCGCCTCCGAGTCATGCCGTTCCGGCGCCGGTGTGCTGGGTGTGGCTTGGAGCAGTTCGACCAGGGCCTGCTTGAGGTCACGGACGGTGGCATGGACGGGCAGGCAGATGGCGTGCCGGATCAGTCCGATCCGCCGGTGCTCGAGCCGGTCGGCGGTTGCGGCCAGAACCAGTCGCCGCGGATGCACCGGACTCCCTTCCATGGGCGGGAGATCCCGGGTCAGGTCGGAAATCCCAAGAATCTCGACCTCAAGAACCGGCTGCTCGGAGTCCGGGTTTCCTGCCGGGGCGGTTCCCGCCACGGGAAGCACCTCGAAGCCCCAGGCTGCAAAACGACGTTCGAAACAGTCCCGGTAGGCGGGAGGTCCGGAAAGGCGGATCCGGTAGGGGAAGTACGTCTCGGGAGCGGGGAAGGCATTGGGAACCGGCTGGAAGCCCAGGTGAACTCCGAACCGGGTTCCGGATCCGGGCAGGCTGTCCACCTGGATGGTTCCCTTCATGGCCTCGACGATGCGCCGGCAGATCGCCAGTCCCAGTCCGACGCCGCCGAAACGGCGGGAGGTCGAACTGTCGGCCTGGGCAAATGGCTCGAAGATGCGGATCCGGTCTTCGGGGGAGAGGCCAATGCCCTCGTCCTCGACATCGAGGTGGAAGAGGACCCGGTCCGCCGCGCTTTCCTGCCGGGCCCGGACGCGGATCAGGCCGTGCTCGGTGAACTTGATGGCGTTTCCGATCAGGTTGTTCAGGATCTGGCGCAGGCGGCCGGCATCCGCGAGCACCTGGAGTGGTGGCCCCTCATAGAGGTCCGGCAGGAAATCCAGGCCTTTCTGCAAGGCCTGCGGGGCGAGCGCGGCAACCACTTCCTCGAGCAGGATGTGGACGTCACAGGGTGCCTGCGAGAGATCGAGGTGCCCCGCCTCGATACGGGAGAAATGCAGGACCTCGTCGATCAGGCTGAGCAGGTGCTGGCCGGAGCGCTGGATCCACCCGAGGTACTCCTGCTGGTCCGCGTCGAGGGGCGTGGCCGTGAGGAAATCCGCATAGCCCAGGATGGTGTTCATCGGGGTACGGATCTCGTGGTTGATGTTGGCCAGAAACGCCGTTTTGGCCCGGTTGGCCGCCACGGCCTCCTTGCGTGCGAGATCCAGCGCGACGTTCTTGCTTTCAACCTCCTCGAGAGTCTCCCGGAGTTCCAAAGTGGCCTGGGTGACTTCGGCCTCGAGCTGCCGGGTGCTGTGCCCGATCTGCTCCGCGAGCTGGTTGATGCCGTGTTCGAGCCGTCCGAGTTCCCCGGAGGAGTTTTCCGGCAGCCGGACGGACATCTGGCCTTCAGACAGTTCACTCACCGATTGCAGCATGCGGAGCACCGGGTGGGTGATCGAACGGCTCATCCGCTCGGCCAGGATGAAGGTCGCGAGCAGCCCGAGCAACATGAGGACCAAGCCCTCGATCAGGATCCGGCTTTCCTGGTCGCCCAGATGCTCGGTGGACAGGGTGACCAGGACCGTGCCCAGGGTCTCGACCGGTGCGGCGCCTTTCGGGGAGCGGTGGTGGAAGAGTCCATACTCCGGCCCGACCGGAAGCGGCCGGATCGTGACCGGGGAGGAAAAGGTCCAGGCGTTGCCGGTGGACCCCGAAATGAGGTTGGCGATGAACTGCCCACCGCGTTCGACCCAGTTCATGGGATGCCGCTTGCGGAATCCGCTGGCCAGGATGCGGCCGGAATGGTTCTCGATCACGATCGAGGAGATGGCCGATTGGGCGAGTGCCGGATTGATCAGGCGGCGCAGGATCGAGGCGTTGTTGGACAGCACGCCATACTGGGCGGCGGGTGCCAGCTGGCGGGAGACGGTCTGTCCCAGGATCCGGCGGGACGCCCGCAGGGCGGCCAGGTTGCTCGAGACGAAATAGACCGCCAGGGCGATGGCGATCAAGGCGGCGGGGCCCCAGGCGATCAGGAGGACCCGGCCCCGGATCCCGAGATTCATATCCCGAACTCGACCGGTTTCGGCCGGGGGTGCTGGTGCAGGGCCTTGAGGATCCGGGACAGGCCTGGAAGCGGTATGCCCATGGTGCCGGCGATCGACCGGTTGAGCAGGACCGTGAAACGCCGGGGATAACTCGGTGCCGGCAGCCTGGAGAGGGTACGGGTTGTGGCCGCGAGCACGATCGGGAGGGCTTGGCGGCTGAACTGGCCGGGCGTGGAATAGAGACCAGCCAAGGCACCGTCATGGACGTACTCCGGTGCATAGCCGATCACCGGAACACCATAACGGAACGCCCGGAGGAAGATTTCCGGGAGGGTGAGCGAATTGTAGACCGAGGCATCAGGGAGTTCGATCAAGGCGTCGGTGCCCGGCAGGGCAAACCGGAACGCACTCAAAATATCCCGCGGGTTCGGCGGCGTCACGATCACATGGGCCGCATACCCGTGGGCATGCGCAACCTGTTCAATGCGCCGGCGTCGCCATTGCTGGTTCTCGCTCAAAACCGCGGAGATGGCGTGCAGGCGCGGAATCAGAATCCCGGCCAGGTCGAGAAAGCGTCCGAAGGGCTGGTTCAGGTAGATGGCCGTGACCGGCGCCCGTGCGGATCCGGTCAGGCGGCGAAAGGTGTCGCGGGTCACGTACACGGCCAAAACCGGCGCCGTGGGCTTCCGGGCCAGGAGCCAGGCGAGACTGCCGGGTCCCACGGTCACAATGAGGACCGACCGATCAAGGCGGTGAACCATCTCCGGATCCGTCCGGAGCCCGGATCCGCGCTCGAGAACGCGGATGCCGGCCAGGCCACGCCGGGTGAGTGCGGTTTCCAGATCCCGGGTGAATGCCTCATAAACCGGCTGACCCGCCCGTTCGACGAGGAGGAGGTTCGGGGCGGTCGGTCGGGCTCCGTGTGCCGGGGTCATCCCCAGGCCGGCCAAGAGCGTCAGGAGGCCCCCGATCTGGGTTTTACGCATAGAATGGGATTCTAGCAAGAGCGGTGCCACCGGAACAGGGGGGGGCTTGAACGAGCCGATACTGGCCTTCGATATCGAGACCATTCCGGATACCGCGCTCGGATCCCGTCTTTTGGGACTGGAGGGTCTTTCGGAAGCGGAGCAGATGGAGGCCCTGCTACAGAAACGCCGGCAGGAGGCGGGCGGGAGCGAGTTCATGCCCATCCACCTCCAGGCCGTGCTCGTGATTGGCATGGTTCTCCGAACCGATCGGGAGCTCAAGTGCTTTTCCCTGGGTTCCCGTCTCGACGGCGAACGCGAGCGGATCCAGCGTTTTTTTTCCGGCTTGGACCGCCTGAAACCCCGGCTCGTCAGCTGGAATGGAAACGGCTTCGATCTCCCGGTCCTCCAGTACCGGGCTCTCCGCTATGCGATTCCGTCCGCCGTCTATTGGGAAACTGGGGATCGCCTGCCCGAGTTCCGTTTCAACCACTACCTGTCCCGCTACCATTGGCGGCACACGGACCTCATGGATGTCTTGGGTGGCTTCCAGTCCGGGCGCAATGCAGTCCGCCTGGACGAGGCCGCGCGGCTCGTCGGGCTGCCCGGCAAACTGGGGCTGTCCGGGTCCCAGGTGCTCACCTCCTATCTTGCCGGCGAACGGGAGCGCATCGACCGCTATTGCGAGGTCGATGCGCTCACCACCTATCTGCTCTTCCTCCGTCTGGAACGCCTGCGCGACCGCCTGACGGCCGACCGGTTCCGGGACGCGGTCCGGGAGGTCGAGGATTTCCTTCTGGCCCATCCGGAACCCCACTGGCAGGAATTCCAGGCGCACTGGGACCGGAGCTTCTGGGAGGCATCTGCGGATTCCGCATGATATCGGTTGAGATCGAAAGACTCACGCTCGAAGGGCTTGGGGTGGCGCACCACGGAGGCAAGGCGCTCCTTGTCCGGGATGCCCTGCCCGGTGAGGTGGTGGACGTGGCGGTGAGGGCCCGCCATGCCCGCTTCGACGAGGCCACCCCGAAACGTTACCGAACGCGTTCCCCCGACCGACGGGAGCCGGCTTGTGTGCATTTCGGGACCTGCGGGGGATGTGCACTCCAGATGCTGGATCCGGAAGCCCAGGTCCGGCACAAGACCACGGCCACCCTCGAGATCCTGGAACGGATTGGACAGATCCGCCCGGAGCAGGTGGATCCACCGGTCTCCGTCCAGCCCTGGTCTTACCGGCGGCGGGTTCGCCTGCACTGCGAGATCGCCTCCGGCGGCCGTCTCAAGGTCGGGTATCGGGCCCGGGAGGGTCGGGGAGTCCTGGCCCTCACGCAATGCCCGATCCTCACTCCGGCACTGGCCGAATGGGTGGTCCCGCTGGGCGAGCTCCTGGCGCCGGTTTCCGGTTGCGGGCCGCCTTCCGGGATCGAGCTTGCAGCCGGCGACCAGGGTCCGGCCGCACGGCTGATCGCCCGCTCTGGTTCCGCGTCCGCGAGTTTGCGGGATCCGGGAGCCCGGCTCGCATCGCGGGGGCTTCCGATCGAGGGCGAGGATCCGGTTACGGGGGGGGACGCGACAGGCGGACCGGCCTTCCGCCAGAGCTACCGGCTCAACGAGTTCGATTGCGAGATCGCTTTCCGCGTTGCCGACTTCATCCAGGTCCATGAAGAAATCAACCGCCTGCTCGTGCACGATCTCGTGACGTGGGCGGACCCGTCTCCAGCCGGAAACTGGCTGGATCTCTACGCCGGGGTCGGCAATTTTTCACTCCCCCTGGCGCGTCGCGCAGGACGCGTGATGGCCGTCGAGGGGGATCCGGTGACCTGTGAAACCCTCCGGTACAATGTCCGGCGCAATGGCCTCTCCAACGTGCAGGTGCGCGAGGCCGACCTCGGCCGGTCGCGGGAAACGCCCGGCCTGGACGGGAGGGTGGAGGGAATCGTGCTGGATCCACCGCGGGCCGGTGCAGCCCGGGTCCTCGAGTCCCTGCCACGCGAATGCCCGGAGCGGCTGCTCTACATCTCCTGTCACCCGGCCACCCTGGCCCGTGATGCGGCCCGGCTGGTTCGTGACCAGGGTTACCGCCTCGCACGCTTCCGGACCTACGACATGTTTCCGCAGACGGCCCATCTCGAATGCCTGGCCTTTTTCCACCGCCCATGAGGGAGGAAATCGAGCGCAAGTACCTGGTCCGCTCCGAAGGCTGGCGGGCTTTGGCCACATCCGCCCGGAGCCTTCGTCAGGGATATCTCGCGAAGGGCCCGGGTGTGACCGTCCGGGTTCGGGCGGCGGCGGGAGAAGGTCGGCTCACCCTGAAAAGCCGTCTTTCCGGTCCGTCCCGGATGGAGTTCGAGTATGTGATTCCGCCGGAGGAAGCCCACGCGCTGCTCGAGGGCTATGCCGGAAGCTGCCTCGTGGAGAAGGTCCGTCATGCCGTGCCCTGTGGGGAACGGCTGTGGGAGGTGGACGTGTTTGGTGGCCTGAATGAGGGACTGATCCTGGCCGAGATCGAGCTCGCGAGCGTGGAGGAGCCCGTCCAGCTCCCCGACTGGGTCGGGCGGGAAGTGACGGAGGATCCCCGCTTCTACAACCAGTTTTTGGCCGAGCAGCCCTTCGGACAGTGGCCCCGGGAGGAGAGGGAGAGGTGTACGCTCGCCCGATAACGCATCTCGGTCCCCTCTTTCTCGACCTGGCCGGGGTCGAACTCGATGCCGAGGACCGGCAGGTTCTGGCCTCACCGATGGTGGGTGGAGTGGTGCTGTTTGCCAGAAACTATGCCGGGCCCGAACAGATGATCCGGCTCTGTGATGACCTGCACGCACTGAGAACCCCCCCTCTCGTTGTTGCCGTGGATCATGAAGGAGGACGGGTCCAGCGTTTCCGCGACGGGCTGACGGCGCTGCCCTCGGCCCAGGCCCTGGGTGCGGTCTGGACCCGGAACCGGAAGCGGGCTTGCGAGCTGTGCCGGGCCGCCGGTTTCGTGGCGGGCGTGGAACTCAACCGCCTGGGCATCGATCTTTGTTTCGCCCCGGTTGTCGATCTGGCCCACCGGGACAGCGGGGTGATCGGTGACCGGGCCTTCGGTTCCGATCCCGCCCAGGTCGCCGAGTTGGCCTTGCACTGGATCCGGGGTCTCGAGGAGGGGGGGGTCCATGCGACGATCAAGCATTTTCCGGGGCATGGCGGCGTGGGAGCCGACACCCATCACGAAACGGCCGTCGATTCCCGGAAGGAGGCGACCCTGGAACGGCGTGACCTCGTCCCGTTCCGGACCCTGATTGGCCGTCTGCCCGGGATCTCGGTCATGACCGCCCATGTCCGTTTCCCGGCGCTCGACCCCGATCCCGCCAGCCTGTCGGCCTTCTGGATCGGCGAGGTCTTGCGCCGGCGCCTGGGAGGGGAGGGTGCCGTGGTGAGCGATGACCTCACGATGCATGCCTTGGATCCGGTGGGCGGGCTCGAGGACAGAACCCTCCGGGCGCTTGGGGCCGGCTCCGACGTGGTGCTCATTTGCAACGACCGTCCGGGATCCGCCCGGCTGGTGAGCAGCCTGCGCCACCCCCAGTCACCCCTAAGCCGCCTGCGCCTGCTCCGGCTGCACGGCAGTCCGCGCCGGACGCCGGGGATCCCCTCCGACCGGCCGGACTGGCAGGAGGCGTTTCGCCTCCTTGCATCCATGGAGGAAGGATTGTTTGGCGCCGATGGGGAGGCGGAATGAAGGGTCGGCCGACCGGAGAAGGGATCCTGCCACCGGGGGCCTCCTGTCTCTATCCGGAACTGGTGGTCCGGGAAGCCCTGGATCGCATGGCGGACGCCCTCACGACAGAGTTTGCGGGATCCCGCCCGCTGGTCCTCATTGTTCTCGCGGGGGGACTCTATGTCGGGGCAGCTTTGACCCAGCGGCTTCCTTTTGCGATCGATGTCGACTTTGTCCGGGTTTCACGCTATGGGGCGGGGATGGAACCGGGCAAGCTCGTCTGGCAGCTCATGCCCCGCTTGTCGCTTGCCGGCCGGAGCGTGCTCTTCCTGGACGATGTGTGGGACGAGGGAGTCACCCTGAGGGGTCTTTGCGAGTGGGCCGCAGGGCAGGGAGCGGTCCGGGTCCGAAGCGCCGTTCTCGTCTACAAGGAGCCACCGGACCGGCCGGAAGCGGGCCGGTCCACGGCCGGTCCGGACCATTTCGGCCTGCGGGCTGGCCGGGCCTGGATCGTGGGCTGGGGCATGGACCAAGCCGGGTTGGGTCGCAATCTGCCAGCCATCTATGTCCTGCCTGGAGAGGAAGAGCCCGATCCGGGTGTCACAACGGGTCCTTAGCCTTCCTTCCAGCGGCGTCGGGTCATGGAGGGACCCTGTTTGCACTCCGTGTGTTGTGACCGGATTTTTCTGCTACAGTCTTCCCCGGTCGGCCGGATGGGTTTCGGCCCCAAGATTCCAACGGAGATTCCCTCATGCTGAAGAAGAACTCTACGAGTGATGCTGCCCGGGTCTTTGTGCTGGTCGGGATCCTCGCGGTCGGGATCATCGGTCCCGTCTTTGCGAAGCCGGTCGCGGTCAAGCCGGGACTCTGGAAGTGGACGTTTCGGGAGTCGAATTCGATGGGTGGGCAACCCCTCGTCCAGACCTCGACGCATTGCATGCGGACCGCCTCGGAGAGCGACCTCCTGCGGGCGAAATCCGGACCAGCGGGGGCCTGCTTTCGCCACGAACATGCGATCAGCGCTCCGGGCAACCGCGTGATCTACACCTTTGCCTGCCGGCAATCCCGGGGACCGGTTGAGACCTCGACCCGGGGGCGCTACGTGGTCATCGTCGCCCCGGATCATCTCTCGGCATCACTCGCCGGCCGGATGGTGACCCTCGTTTCGGGTACGGCCTCGATGCGGCTGATCACGCACGTCCGGGGAACCGGGAACCGGGTGGGTGCCTGCCATTAGGTTTTCGATCCGGGCACGGTCGGGGCGGATCCGGAAGCCCTGGATTCCCACCCGTCAGCACACAGGCCGGCCTGCCGGATCGGACATGGGAGGAGTGGCGGATTGAGCAACGAGACCCTCGCGCTTACCCCGGATCTTTATCGCTACCTCAGGGAGCAGTCGCTGCGGGAGGGGGACCTGCTCCGGGCGCTGCGCGAGGAAACCGCCCAGCACCCCAAGCATTCCATGCAGATCGCGCCGGAAGAAGGCCAGTTCCTGGCTTTCCTGGTCCGTCTCGTGGGGGCCCGGCGTTGTCTCGAAATCGGCGTCTTCACCGGTTACAGCAGCCTCGCGGTCGCCTTGGCCCTTCCTCCGGACGGAAAGCTCACGGCCTTGGATGTGAACCAGGAGTATACGGACGTGGCCCGCCGCTACTGGCGGGCAGCAGGTGTGGAAGAACGGATCGATCTTCGATTGGGAAAGGCCCGGGACCTGCTTGCCGGGCTTGTCCAGTCGCAGGCCGGAAGCTACGACTGGGCATTCATCGATGCCGACAAGGTCAACTACCGTCATTACTACGAGGCGTCCTTGACCCTTCTCCGCCCGGGTGGCCTGATCGCCATCGACAATGTCCTTTGGGGAGGTGCGGTTGCTGATCCTGCGGATGAGACGGAGGACACCCGGGCAATCCGGGAACTCAACGCCTCGATCCTCAGGGATCCACGGGTCGACCTGACCCTGGTTCCCATCGGGGATGGGGTGACGCTCGTTCGCAAACGCCCACCCGCCGATCACGGGCGCTGAGGCCGGTTCACCCGGGATCGAAGCGATCCCGGCGCTCCGGGCGTTTCAGATCCGGCGCAGGGCGGCCTGGTCCTTCTCCAGCCGGGCCTCGGACTTTTTCATCTCCCGTAGTTCCGGCTCGGTCGGAACCGCATCGGTTCCTTCGATGGTCCCCATGAGGAAGCCGAACTCCCCGTTCAGCACGGCGAGGCGGTGGACGAGGTGCCGCAGGGCGGAACGTGTCCGGGCCGGTGCTCCGGGGGCACCGAGTGCATGGAGCCGGCTTTCGGCCACCCGGAACGTACGGGTATCCCGGGTGAGATCACGGGCCAGTCTCCGGGCAACCCGGTACTGGATCGCGTAGCCTGCCGCACTGAGGTGGACGCGCGGGTCCGCAAGCACCCGGAACCGCGTGGTGGCATGGAGGGAGCCGATGCGGATGGACAGCCGGTATCGACCGGGGACAACGATGGGTCCGCGCGGAGTGATCGGCGTGTTGTGGTAGAGCCCGGGACCCTGGTACCCGTGGCGGATGGCTTCCGGTGGGGTTGCCCTCAGGTGCCAGACGAAGCGGTTCAGGCCGACCCGGGCGGTGGGCGCTTTCTGGTGCTCGATCCAGAGCGTGGGAAAGGGTGCGGGTGGCGGGGCAGGGAAATGCATGGTGCTTGTGTAGCGGCGGATCAGTTTTCCGTCGAGAGTCCGGATCGTGAGCACGAGGGGGGCGGTCGGTTTGCGGCCGAGGAAGTAATCGATCACGACCCCGGTTGCCGGGTTCCGGGCATGGGGGGTTTCGGGCGGGAAAGGTTCGTCGCGGTAGAGGGTGCGCCGGAGGCGGTAGGCGGGCGCCGGTTTTTCGAGGACGAGCGGGCGATGGACCCAGTCGGACCGGATTTCGCGCAGGGGGGCGAGATCATCAATCATCCAGAAGCCTCGTCCGTGGGTGGCAATCACAAGCGAGTTTCCGTGGATTGCGATGTCACGGACAGAGACGGTGGGCAGGTTCTCCTGGAAGGGTTGCCAGTTGAGGCCATCGTCGAAGGAAAGGTAGAAGCCGGTTTCGGTTCCGGCGTAGAGCAGTCCCCGGCGGACGGGATCCGGCCGGATGACATGCAGGTAGGCCGGGGCCTGGATTCCGGCCGTGATGCTCTTCCAATGATGGCCGAAATCCCGGGTCCGGTAGAGGAAGGGCCGGAAATCATCGAGCCGGTGGCGGTTGGCCGACAGGTACGCCACGGCGGGATTGAAGGGGGACGGGGCGATGTTTTCGATCCGGGTCCAGGCTGGGAGTCCCGCCGGAGTCACGTCGCGCCAAACTCGTCCGCCATCGCGGGTGAGCCACACCCTTCCATTCGTGGTTCCCGCCCAGATCTCGCCCTTGCGGATGGGGGAGGGATCGATCGTGTAGACCACGCCGTAGCCCAGGGCGGTCGCGTTCTTGAGGGTGACCGGCACTGCGTGGTGCGGCAGATGGGCCGGTCGCCGGGTGCGGGCCAGATCCGGGCTGATCACGCGCCAGCTCTCTCCCTGGTTGGACGAGCGGAAAACCACCTGCGCGCCGGCGTAGAGCACATCGGGGTTCCGGGGCGAGAGGGCCAGGGCGGTGTTGAAGGGAAAGCGGTAGCGCAGGTGCCAGGGCGGAACTCCGTAGGCCGGTACCGGCCAGGGTGAGATGTTCACGGACTCGTGGGTGTAGAGGTTGTCTCGCGAGATGCTCCCCACGATGCTTGAACCATAGACAATGTCGGGGTTCGCGGGGTCGGGCAGCACGTACCCAGCCTCGCCTCCGGCGGTCGAATACCAGGAGTGGTTGCTGATGAAGCCGCGAAAATCGCGGCTGCGGATCCCGATACTCCCGGAATCCTGCTGGGTTCCATAGATCCGGAAGGGGAAGCGGTTGTCCGTGGCCACATGGTAGATCTGGGCGGTTGGCTGGTTGTACCAGGAGCTCCACGTCCGTCCACCATCCACGCTGATCGATGCGCCCTGATCGGCGCCCACGATCATCCGCCGGGGGTTTCGGGGATCGATCCACAGGGTGTGGAAGTCGTCACCGCTCGGCGATCCTTTGATGGAAACGAAATGGCGACCGGAATCGGTCGATTCGTAGAAGGCGGTGTTCATGACGAACAGGGTGTCCGGATGACCGGGATCCGTGTTGATTTCGCCGAAATACCAGTCGCCGCCCCAGAGCCGGGGATCCCGGTTGACAGCCGACCAGCGACGGCCGCCGTCGGTCGAGCGGAAGACTCCGCCATGGCGGGCACCGACCAGGGCGAAGAGCACCCGGCCCCGGGAGCCGGGAACGATTGCGAGGCCAATGCGACCGAGCCCCCGCCGGGGAAGCCCGCGGTCGGCGAGTCGGGACCAGGTCCGTCCGCCGTTGTTGGAACGCCAGATCCCGCCACCTGGTCCGTTCAGGACGCCATAGTGGCCATAGAACGGAAAGCGGAAGTTCCAGAGGGCGGCATAGACGAGATTCGGACGGGACGGATCGCGGGTCAGGTCAATGGCACCGAGGTTCGGGTTCACATAGAGGGTTTTCTTCCAGGTCCGTCCCCCGTTCGTGGTGAGAAAGACCCCCCGTTCCCGGTTGGGGCCGAAGGCATGGCCCAGAACCGCGACCAGCACGTGGTTGGGGTTGCCGGGCGAGACGGAAATGTCCGCGATGTGCTGGCTCGACTTGAGGCCGATCCACTTCCAGGTGCGGCCCCTGTTGTCCGAGCGGTAGAGGCCGTCACCAAAGGACATGTCGGAACGGAGTCCTGCCTGGCCGGTCCCGGCGTAGAGGATCTTGGGGTCGGAGGGTGCCACTGCGATGGCCCCGATCGAGGAAACGGGTTCGTGCTGGAAGAGAGGCTGCCAGGTCCGTCCGCTGTCGTGGGTCACGAAGAGGCCCCCGTCGGCCGTTCCGATGTAGTAGGTGTTCCGCCGCCCCGGAATGCCGGCCACGGTGGTGACCCAGCCGCCCCGGTAAGGTCCGACGAACCGCCAGCGCAGCCGGTTATAGAGGATCGGGGGCATGAGCGAGGAGGTCCGGGCGGTGGCCGGAACCGGTCCCAGGAGAAGGAAGAGCACGCCCAGGCAGGTCAGTGGGCTCAGAATCGATGAGACACGGGTGGGTGCGGTCGGCTTCGGCATGGTGGTCTCCGGATGCAAAACACATTCCGCGGGAGGGGGTTTCCCGCAGGCTTCCTGATGATACCTCCGGACCGGCCGGGAGTCGACCGTCTCAGGACAGGGACACCGGGCTCCAGGTGCAGCAGTTGCCCCCGAGCCGTTTGGAACGGTAGAGGGCCTGGTCGGCTGCTTCCATCCAGTGCCCGGCCGTCAACCCCGGCGTGTCGATCACGACGGCCCCGATGCTGAGGGTGGGGGGAAGGGCCGGGGTGGCCAGAGGTTTCAGGGTCTCGGCCGATCGCATGAGGATGGCCTGGACGATGCGTTCGGCACTGGCAGTCCGGATTCCGTCGAGCAGGATCGCGAGCTCGTCGCCCCCCAGGCGGAAGACGCGGTCGGTCTTCCGGACCGATTGCACGAGGAGCCGGGCCAGTTCCTGCAGGATGGCATCTCCGGCGGCATGACCCACCCGGTCGTTCACGGCCTTGAAGCCATCGAGGTCGAGAAAGAGGAGGGTGGTCGGATGATCGGGGTTGCTGTTCCGGCAGACTTCCTCGAACAGGAGGGTGAAGAAACGCCGGTTGCCGAGCGCGGTGAGCGGATCCTTGTGGGCCTCCTCCCGCAGGCGCAGTTCGGAGGTTTTGAGGCTGGTCACGTCCGTGAGCACGAGGATGAACTCCGTCGGGGGCAGCTCCGGGTTGACCGGAATGCACTGGGCCAGGAAATGCCGTTCCTCGAACTCGCCCCCGACAAGTGTGACCGGCAGCGCCTGGACCGTCTCTCCCTGGACCACCCTCCGGAAGTGGGGTTCGAGCTTGGCGTACTGCTCAGGACCGAAAAGCTCGATCGGGTTGGGGGCCGGGAAGCCCGCAGCCGGATCCTGGAAGTGGTCGGCGAGTGTCCGGTTGACCCGCCGGAAGTTCAGGTCGGGCGTCACATAGGCGAGAAACAGAGGGATCGAATCGAAGAGGACCGTGAGTTCCCGGTCGTTGTCACGCATGCGCTTTTCGGCCGCCTGGCGGAGGCCGAGCTCGGTCTCGAGCAGGCGGTTGGTCTCGTTCAACTCCTCCGTGATCTTTTCGGTTTGAAGGGTGTGCCGGAGATTCTGGCAATAGCCGTTGTCGGTGAAGCGGGCCACCCGGTCGATGCCGATGGCGAACAGGACGACCAGTGCGGTATCGATCCAGAAGTGGGGGATCAGCCGCAGGGCGAAAATGAGCTCGAGACTCGCGAGGATCGGGGCGACGAAGAGGCGGAACCCCCATTTCATCCAGAAATCGGCACTCGCCGCTCCCGTGATGAGACCGAACAGGATGAGGAGGTTTGTAAAGCCCACGAAGGGGTGGATGTGGGGCCAGGTGAGCCACCAGGACAGGGAGATGGCCAGTCCGGTGGAAAAGGTTCCGACCAGAAGCCGTCGATGCCAGAAAGTGCCGGGCCTGCGGGTTCCGGGTGTCTGGCGGCGGTAGCGGTAGATGAGCGAGAAACGGTATCCGGTGACCAGTAAGAGCAGGGCGAACCAGCAGAGATATCGGCTGATCGGCACAAGGTCCCAGACCAGAATGCCCTCGAGCAGGCCGATGGCGAGAACCGCAAACTGGGGCACCACCATGCGGGGAAGAAAGTAATCGTACTTGCGCTTGAGCATCTCCTCGTCGCTGACGCTCACCGGAAAGCGGGCAGCGGGTGTGCTCACAGGGTCCTCACCGCTTCCGCGGCTGGCCGTCGGGCGGCCCGGAGAGCCGGGGCGATCCCGCCCAAGAGGCCCAGGACCAGGGCATCGGCGACCCCGGTTCCCATGAGGCCCAGGCTGACCCGGAAATGGAAAACCACTTGGGAAAAGTTGGCCAGGGTCGAGGCCTCGTAGCCGTTGAAACCGAGATAGGCAAGGAGGGCGCCGGCCAGGCCGCCGGCTGCGGCAAAAAGGAGGCTTTCCGTGAGGACGGCCACGAGGACCGGGAGCCGGGCATAGCCCAGGATGCGGAGGGTCGCAATCTCCCGGCTGCGGTCCGCCACGACGGCGTACATGGTATTGAGCGCCGCGAAGATGGCGCCCAGGCCCATCAGCACCAGGAGGATGCCGCCCGCGACATGGATGAACTGGGAAAGCGTTTGAGCCTGCTTGGCAAAGTATCTCGTTTCGGGTTCGACCCGGACATTGAGCCGGGGATCGTGCTCGACTGCGGCACGGAAGCGGGCATAGTCGGCCTTTTTCCGGAGGCGGACATAGAGCGCACTGTAGTTGTCCCCGCGGTGGTAGGCGCCTTCGAGGGTCGGCAGGTCGGTCCAGATCTCGGAACTGTGGATCCCGCCGCCGTCACGGAAGATTCCGACCACGTGCCAGACCAGATGACCGCTCCGGAAGTGGTCGCCCAGGCCGAGTCCCGCGAAACTCTGTGACGCGCTCCGGCCCACGATCACCTCATTGAGCCCGGGACGAAAGAGATGGCCGGCCACGAGATGCACGTGCGGGTGGAGGGCGAAGACCATGGGCCCAACGCCGCGAAAGGGCACGTTCGTTTCCACCCGGCTTCCCTGTTTGCGGCGGTTGATCACGACCAGAAGCTCGGGCGAAACCAGTGGACCGTGGGGACCCATGGCGACTCCGGGCTCGCCTCCGATCACTTCCGTGTCGTTCAGGGTGAGATTGCTCGAAAGCTCGGCTCCGGTTCCCTTCCGCAGCACTAGGGCGACATCGGGGACGCCGGTCGCCGTCAAGGTCCGCTCGAAACCCTTGCCGATCGACAACACGGCCACGAGGACGAGAACCACGCCGGCGAACCCAGCCACCGCGACCCCGACCACGTCCAGCCGCCGTGGCAGGCTTTTCACGCTGATTCCGAGAAGTGCCCAGGTTTCCCGCAAGAAGCGCATGGCCTAGGCCCGCCTCAGGGCATCGACCGTCCGGAGCCTTTGGACCTGGAGGACGGGAAGGAGGGAGGACAGGGCCGCAAAGGCGAGCGCCAGTCCCATGGCCTCGAGGATGGCCCGCTCCGTGAGTGCCAGGTAGGGAAGATAGGCCTCGAGCGCAGCCCGGAGGGCCTGGACGATCAGGGCCGCGAGAAGGATTCCGGCGAGTGCGCCGGCCAGGACCAGAACCAGGGCCTCGGCCAGGATCAGGGTGAAGATGAGCGGCCGTGAGTAACCCTGGGTGTGGAGGACTGCGATCTCGCCGCTCCGCTCCCGGACCGAGCGCGTCAGGGTATTGGCCGTGACGAGCAGCATGGTGAAGAAGACCGCGGCCAGGATGTCTTCGACGATGACGCCGATGTCCACGGTCTGGTTGATGAAGTTCTTGATGAAAGTCTGGGCGCTGGAGGTGCGGGTCGGGGAGGGAGAGTTCGCGAAACGGGCATCGATGGCTCGTGCCACGCCTCCGAGATCCCGGAGGTGGGAGACCTCGACCCGGAGCAGGCTGACGTTGTTCGGGTTGCCCATGCCGTCATTCCAATAGCGGTAGTGGACGAGGATCCCCTCGCCCAGGGCTTTCTTTGTGGAATGAAAGATGCCGTCGATCCGGACCGGCCAGGTGTTCCGTCCGTCCGGATGGATCCAGATGTCAGAGCGCAGGGGTACGATCTCGCCTGTCTTCCAGCCGTAGGTCCGGGCCACCAGGTTGCCGATCAAGGCACCCGAGCGGTCCTTGAGCCAGGCCGACTCCCGCCGGGATGCCAAGATGAGGAACCGGTGTTCCTCGTCCAGCCAGCGCCGTGGGGAGACCGCGAGCGCGTAGAGAATCTGGCTGTGGTGCTGGTAGTAGCCCCCCATCCAGACCTCGTAGGCCACGCGAGCCACATGCTTCATGGCTGCGACTTCAGCAGCGTCGGCCCGGGGAAGCGGCTCGACCAGCGACTCGGCACTCATCGTGACCAAAATCCGCCGGCCCGCACTTTTGACCCCGCCGTAGAAGGCGTGGTTGAGGGCCTGGAGCAGCCCGAAGAGCAGGAAGGCAATGAGCACCGAAAGCATCGTGAGCCAGGTCCGGAGCCGGTGGCGGCGGAGGGCCGAGAGGACGAGCGGGCTGAAACGGAGCGGGGATTTCATGCGGCCGGACGCCGTTCGCCGACGAGACCCTTGTCCAGGTCGATCCGGCGGGTGGCAAAGGTTGCGGCGTGGGGGTCGTGGGTCACCATGATGATCGTCTTCCGGAGGCGTTCGTTCAGGGTCTTGAGCAGGTTCAGGATCTCGTCCCCGGCACTGCGGTCGAGGTCACCGGTCGGCTCATCGCAGAGAAGCAGGGGGGGGTCGGTCACGATGGCCCGGGCGATGGCCACCCGCTGTTGCTGCCCGCCGGAGAGCTCGGTGGGCCGGAACCGATGCCGTTCCGGGGGGAGCCCCGCCAGGGTGAGAGCTGCCTCCACGCGGCGATGGCGTTCCTCGCGGCTCAGGGGCAGAAGCAGGAGGGGGAGTTCGACATTGCGGGCGGCAGACAGGACCGGGATCAGGTAATAGAGCTGGAAGATGAACCCGAGGTTCCGGGCACGCCAGCGGGTGAGCGCCGCCTCTTCCAGGCTCGCAAGGTCGGTTCCTGCGACCACGATCCGGCCCGAATCGGGCCGGTCGAGCCCGCCCACCAGGTTGAGCAGGGTCGATTTGCCGGAACCGGAGGGTGCCATCAGGGCGACGAAGGCCTCGGGTTCCACGGTCAGCGTGAAATGATCGAGCACCTGGACGGTTTCATCGCCGCGCCGGTAGTGCTTGCTGACCTCGGTCATCTGAATGGCGGGAGGTGGCGTGCTACTCATGACCGGTGTCCTCAGAGGGTTTGGGGAGAGTGGCGCACGCGAACCCGTTCGCCGTTGTGCAAGGAAACCGGGCTCTGGATCACGAGAGGTGCACCCGGGGGGAATCCCGTGACCGAGAGCT
>JAKATI010000048.1 GCA_021828045.1 Pseudomonadota bacterium
GATCTGGCTGCGGAAGTGGCACTCGGCCAGAGGGTCGACCTTGCGCTGGATACCGGATCCGAGCAACATCTCGTCGCGGTTGTAACCCGCGTTTCGCCCTCCGTCCAGGGCGGAACCGTCACGGTCGACGCCGAACCCAAAACCCCCCTCCCGACGGATGCCCGTCCGAACCTCGCCATCAACGGCATCATCACGATCACGACCCTCGCCGATGCGGTCTATGTGGAGCGACCAGCCTACAGCGCCAGCCACAAAACGATGACGCTCTACCGGCTGAGCCAGAGTGGCCGCGAAGCCATCCCGGTCCTGGTCCGGTTCGGTCGCGCCTCCAGCAATGCGATCCAGATCCTGAAAGGACTGGAACCCGGCGAACGGGTCATTGTCTCCGACACCTCCGGTTTCGCGGGCGCACCCCGCATCCGCATCCGCGGCTGATCCATGCGGCACAACCGTCCCTCGTTCTGCCTCTTCCCATCACGCCGGGCCCCCTCCCCAGCCTTCGGTGCCGCTTTTCTCGTGGCCCTCGCCCTGGGCCCTGTATCCCACGCCCGAACCGAGAAGCGGGAGACTCCTCCGGGTTCCTTGTGGGCGGCCTGGCGGATCGCCCGGACCTACAACCCCCAGTTCCGCGAAGCGCGGGCACGCCTCGCGGCCAGCCGCACCCGGCACCCCTCCGCGCTGGCCGGGCTCCTGCCCCGGCTCAGCCTGGATGCGAATCAGGCCTATACGAACGGCCAGAGCGCGGGACCCCAGTTTTACGGCAACAATCTGTTGACCGTCGAACAATCCGAAAACATCAGCCAGAGCTACTGGACCGTCACGCTGAGCCAGCCGATCTTCAACTGGGATGCCATCCAGAAACTCGCCTCCGCCAACGCCCGGGTGGCGGCCGCCGCCGCGACCTATGACGCCACGCGCATGAAGCTCATGCGAACCCTGGTCAGCCGCTATCTGGCCGTGGGGGTCGCCCAGGCGCAGCTCGCGGCAACCCGAAAGACCGAGGCCGCCTTCGCCCTCGAAGCCCGCCAGGCCTGGGACCGTCACCAGTCGGGACTGCGTGGGATCATCGGTTACGAAGAGGCCCGATCCGCCCAGGCAAGCGCCGAAGCCCAGGTGATCACGGCCCGCCACGCGCTTCACCAGGCCCAGGCCGCGCTCGCGGAACTCACCGGTCCGGCGTTCCCCCCGGAGATCCCGTCCAGAGCCGGCCGGCTGCCCATGATCCCGCTTCCCCCAAAGAGCACCCGCGCGTGGATCCGGGAAGCCCGGGAGGCGAATCCCGCAGTGCTTGCGGCGCGGCTCCAGGCCCGCTCCGCACGTGCTTTGGTATCCGCCGCGCGGGGCGGATATCTCCCCTCGATCCGGCTGGAACTGAGTCACACCCGGCAGCTCACCGGCGGCACCTATGGCTATGCCGTGCCGGGGGAGGTGGATTTCCCCTCGCCAGCCGCCAACACGGCGCAGCAGAATTTCCTCCTGCTCAACCTGCACTGGAATTTCTATGCGGGTGGAGGAACCGAGGCCCGCGTCGATCGGGCCGATGACGAAGCCCGTCTGGCAAGAGCCCAGTCCGAGCGGGCCTTTCTCAAGGCCCAGGCCACGATCGTCGAGAACCTGGGCGCATTCCACGCGGATGTGGCGCGGGTGCGGGCCTACGAGGAAAGCGCCCGGGCCGCCCGGCGCGCGGTCGTGGCCACCGAGGCTGGTGTGAAGGCCGGACTGCGCTCGGAGTTCGATCTCGTGAACGCCCGCCTCTCCCTGCTCAGCGCGGAAACGAACCTTCCCGCCGTCCACGCCCAGCTGATCAAGGATGCGCTCCGGCTGGAGGCTGCAGCAGGACTCCTCACCCCCGTGGCCCTTTCCCGACTGAGCCGTCTCTTCGACCGCCTGCCCCAGCGCCCGGAGCCCCGTTCCCTCCCTCACCCCGCAACCCATTCCCGCCTCCCTTCTCCAGGAGATCCATCATGAACGAAGCCGCTCCCGTAATCGACGTCCGTGGGCTCACCAAGGTCTACCGGACCGAGGAGGTCGAGACGCATGCACTCACGGGCATCGAGCTCAGCATCCAGCCCGGCGAATACATTGCCGCCATGGGGCCCTCGGGTTGCGGCAAGACCACGCTGCTCTCGATCCTGGGATTGCTCGAAACCCCGAGCGGGGGCGAGTACCAGATCTCGGGAACACCCGTCGAGACCCTGAACGCCGGTGAACGGGCCCGGATGCGCAACCGCCACATCGGGTTCGTCTTCCAGGCCTTCAACCTGATCGGCGACCTCACCGTCGAGGAAAACGTCGAGCTCCCCCTGATCTACCGGGGCGGCATCCCGCGGAACAACCGGCGGGAACGGGTCCGGGCCGTGCTCGACGAGATGGGCATGAGTCATCGGCTCCGCCATTACCCTGGCCAGCTCTCGGGCGGCCAGCAGCAACGGGTGGCAATCGCCCGGGCACTCGTCGGCGAACCCTCGATCCTGCTCGCCGACGAGCCGACGGGAAATCTCGATTCCAAGAGCGGAGAGGCGGTGATGGAGCTTCTGGCCGGGCTTCACGAACGGGGTGCCACCATTTTCATGGTGACCCACGATCCGCACTATGCCCATTTTGCAAAGCGCCTGATCCGCCTGATCGACGGGCAGATCGTCGATGACGCGGAGACGAGCGAAACCACCTTCGAGGCTGGACTCGCCACCCACTGAACCTGCCTCCGGGGAAAGCCGTGATGCAAAAAACCTCCTCCGTGCACATCCCAGATCCCTCCCCCGTCGATCGGCCCGGAGGCCTCTTCCGTCGTCTTTCACCGGCGACCATCCTGATGCTGGCACTCGCCCTGGGATCGGCCGGGGCGGCTTTCTCCGTGCTCGATGGATTCCTCTGGCGCCCCCTGCCCTACCCGCACCCCCGAAGGCTCGCCATGATCCGGGAACGCCTGCTCAAGACCGGACTCCTGGGCAGCGATGTGTCCTATCAGGCCTACCATGGAATCGCGGCGAACCTCCCGGCCATCCGCGCGGCAGGATTGCTGGACATGACGGGTGGGCTCGCGACATTCCATGGCATCAAGCATTTCGTCTTCGGCGGAGTCACGACCCCCTCGCTCTTCCGCGCGCTCGGAGCCCCCCCCGAGCTCGGGCACTGGCTCTCGCGGGCCTCCGGACGGCCTGGGGGACCGAACGAGGCCGTGCTCGGCTATGGATTCTGGAAAAGCGTATTTGGCGGCTCCACCCACGTGATCGGCCAGACTTTCGGGTTTGAGAGCGCCCGGTGGCGGATCGTGGGCGTGATGCCCAAGGCCTTCTACACGATCTACCCCGGAGCAGACTTCTGGCTGTCGCGGAAACTGGCCCCCACCCAGCTGCGCGACACGAACATCAATCATTCCATGATTGTCCGTCTCGCCAAGGGCGAAACGCTCAGGAAGCTGGATTCGGCACTTGCCCTCTACCGCAATCGCCTGGTCGCCCGCATGTCTCCACCGGCCCGTCAACATGCAATCGAGGATGGACTCACGGTCAATGCGATCGGCCTGCATCGCCACCTGGTCAAGCTGTATCTGGGCGGGCATCCCGAGTTCCTCCTGATCCTGGCCCTCATCGCGCTCGTCCTGCTCGTGATCGCAACCGCAAACTCGCTCAACCTGGAACTCGTCCGGGCACGCCACCACGCCTCCGATCTCGCCATCCGCCGCGCCATGGGCGCGTCGACTTCGGACCTTTTCCGCCTCCTGCTCGGAGAATCCCTCCTCACCGTACTCCTGGTTGCCACGGGCGCGCTGACCGCCGGCACATTGCTCACCGGCCTGTTCCAGGCCCTCATCCGCTCGGCCCTGTCCGGTCCGGTCACGGTCCACCTCCCTTTCCAGATCCGTTTCGGGGAAACCGCGGCACTCTTCACGGCCACAGGGAGCCTCCTCCTCGTCTGCGGCATTTTCGCGGCAGCCCGAGCCTACACCGGACGCGAATCCCTGCTCGCCCCGCTCCTTCATGAGGCCGGTGCCCACGGAACCGCCAAGAGCGCCCGCCTCCTGAGGCGCGGCTTCGGGAGTCTCCAGATCATCATGGCAACCCTGCTCCTCATGATCGGCCTGCTCCTCACCCAAAGCCTCCTCGGGATTCTCGGTCGTCCGCTCCACTTCCATCCGGAAAACCGGCTGGAGGCAATGGTCCTGTGGCCACGGAAGCTCAACGCGACCCGCTTCTGGAAGGAGGCCGCCCCGGCGCTCAAGACCGTGCCCGGCGTCCAGTCGGCCGCCCTCGGGATGATGGTTCCCTTCAATACGCTGATGAGTTCACACAGTGTGATCCGGGCGCCCAGCGCCCCTCACGAATCCCTCTATGTCCATGCGATTCCGGTTTCCGGAGGTTATTTCCAGACACTGGGCATCCGGCTCCTTACCGGCCGGGGTTTCTCGATCGCGGAAAAACGTCAGGGGGCCCCGGCCTTCATCCTGGGAGCCCGGCTCGCCAGCCGCTTCTTCCACCACACGCGGATCGTGGGACAGACACTCGGGCAGAAACACCCGGTCCCGATCGTGGGAGTGGTCTCTTCCGTGGCCTGGCAGGCCACCCCGGAGAAGAACATCGCCGGAACTCTCTATTTTCCCTTGGGGACAAACCACTTCCACACCACTGCAAGCAATGTGATCCTGCATGTCCGCGCGATGACCTCCCATCTGGAGCAACGGATCCGCAGCACACTCGAACGCGCCGTCCCCGGGGTTGCCATCACCCACCTCGTATCCCTCACCACCCTGGTCCACGAGTCCGACCGGCTCTTCGAGAGCCTGGCCGAGATCACCGGGGCCTTCGCCCTCGTGGCACTTTTCCTCACGCTCTCCGGCATCTACGCGCTCACCGCCCAGAACAGCCTCAACCGCCGCCAGGAGTACGCGATCCGTTCGGCCCTGGGCGCAACTCCCGCCTCGCTCAGTCACCTGGTTCTCACAGAGACCGTCTGGATGCTGGGAGTCGGTCTCGCAGCCGGTTTCGCCCTGTCTCTTCTCCTGACCCATCTTCTGGCAGGCGCCCTCTACGGAGTGGGCGGGATCAATGGCCCGGCCGACCTGGCCGGAGTCCTCATCATCCTCTCGACAACCCTGATCGCCTCCTGGATCCCGGTTCGCCACGCCTTCCGCGCCGGGCTCGCGGGAGAGCTCCGTCCCGGGGCGGCTTGAAGCCCACCTCGTTGACCTGAGGGCCCTTTCATGATTCCTGTCGCCCATGAGAGCCGAGAAACCCTGTCCCGTCTCGTCCGGGAGTGGCCCTTCAGCCTGACCGCGATCGGAACACTGGCCCTCGGCGTGGGCGTGATCCTGGCCACCTCATGGACTTTCTATGCCACTTTCCTGGAACCCCTTCCGTATCTCCAGGGCCGCAACCTGGTCAACGTCTCGCTCACGATGCCGGGCAACACCGGATTGTCCCACCCCATGTCCCAGGTGGCCTACCTCCGCTTCCGGCGCGGGGCACCGGCCCTGGCCGCATCCGCCTTCTACTTCCGGAAAGGCTACAACCTCGATCTCGGGGGTCGGGCAATGCGGGTCACCGGAGTCGAGACCACAGGGTCCCTGTTCCCGGCTCTCGGGGTGAAACCGCTCCTCGGACGGGTTTTCGGGGACCGGGCCGATGAGCCTGGAGAACCCAACGTCGTCGTCCTGGGCCACCGCTTCTGGCGGGAGGATCTCGGAGGTCGTCCGGACGTCGTGGGTCAAAGCCTCGAACTCAACCGGAACTTCTACACGGTGATCGGCATCATGCCCCGGGGGTTCCGCTTTCCGGTCCGGGGAGTCGATTTCTGGAAACCCTATCCCCTCCTCCCTTACAACAACCACTATTTCCAGCTGACCGCATTCCGGGGTCACATGATCGGGCGGCTGGCCCCGGGCCAGTCCCTGGCCGGGCTCAATACGGAAGTCCATACCCTCACGACCGGTCTCATCCACCGCTTCCCGCCCTCGGCCCAGCAGTTTTTCCGGCACTTCTCGGCCCGGGCAGAAGGCTGGCGCATCTCCCGCACCGGCCATCTCGCGGTCATGCTCACGCTCATCGAGATCTCCTCCCTCCTCCTCCTCGTCCTCGTCTGGTTCAACCTCGGAAACCTCTTCATCGCCCGGGGGATCACCCAGCGCGGGGAACTGCTCCTGCGCAGTGTCCTCGGGGCAGGCCCCCGGGATTTCCTGCTCCGGTCCGTTCTCGAGGCGGCCACGATCGGCCTTTTGGCCACCCTGACCGGCTGGCTCCTGGCCCAGGGGCTCCTCGTCTGGATCCAGTCGCTCCATGTGCTCCCCGAGGTGACGAGCCTCACCCGGAACACCCCGGTTTTCTTCCTCCTGCTTCTGGCCGTCGGGTGTGGCTCGATCCTCGTGATGACCCTCGTACCCCTGATCCTCACGATCCGGAGGGATCCCGGCCTGAACCTCCGTGACGCCGGGCCCCGGAGCGGAGGATCCCCGGGTGCGGCACGGACCCGCCGGGGCCTGGTCACGGTCCAGATCGCTCTCGCCACCACTCTCGCCGGGGTCTCTCTCCTCCTTGCCCACACACTCTTCAACCTGGCCTCCGTGAAGCCGGGGTTCAGGACTGAGCACGTCATGGCCTTCGACCTGGACCTGGCCCAGAAGGGTCCGGTCCCGTCCAACCCCTGGCCCACCCTCGAGCGCCTGCGAAGGTCCGTCCAGGAAATCCCGGGAGTCGAGGATGCCGGCGTCTCGAGCGGATTGCCCTTCGGACTGGGTGGATCCGATGTCAACGCGCTCTTTCCGGAACCCTGGAACCCGCAGGACCCGATGCTCGGAGCCTACATCCGGGTGACCGACAGCCGCTTCCTGAAAATCCTGGGGCTGGATCCGCTCCAAGGACGCCTCTTCAGTCCGCTCGACACGGATTCGCAATCGGGGGTGGCAGTGATCGACGGGCTCGCCGCCCGCCAACTCTATGGGACCCATGACCCCATCGGACGGATCTTCACGCTGAACAGCCCGGACAATCGCAACCCCGCCCTGCGTTTCCGGGTCGTGGGCCTGGTCCCCACCGTCCGCAACAAGCATCTCGGCCGGCGACCCCAGACCGGAAATGTCTACCTCGACGCCCCGCAAGCCCTCCGGCTCTCCGGCCATTCCGGGTGGTACCAATTTTCCCGGTGGGTCTTCGCGATCCGTTCCCCCCTCCCCCGCGCCACCTTGAGGCGGGATCTCGGCCTGACCATTGACCGGATCCTACCGGGCCTCCCCTTCTACCATCTCCGCCCCCTCCAAAGCCGCATCGACCGCCGGCTCCGGACCCGGCAAACCCTTCTCGGACTCGTGAGCCTGTTCGCCGTGGGATCGCTCCTGCTCACGGCGATCGGTCTCTACGGGGTGGAAAGCTACCGGGTGAGCCGGAGACTCCGCGAATTCGGCATCCGGGCCGCACTCGGAGCGGACCCGACCACCCTCGTCCAGCTCGTGCTCGGGGAATCCGCCCGGCTCTTCCTCCTGGGCCTGGTACCCGGCCTGATCGGTCTCGTGGTCGTGGGCCATCTCTTCTCCACCCTGCTCTACGGGGTCGCACCGGACGATGGAGCCAGCATCGCGATCCTCATCGGGGTCTTCACCCTGGTCCTGCTCTTGGCCACCTGGGTGCCGACCCGGCGCGTGGGCCGCCTGGAGCCGGCCCGTCTCCTCCACCTCGAGTAAATAAAGACAGCCCCCGATCCGGAGCCACCTCATGACGACGACTGCCCTTCCCGATTCCATCGAACAACTGCTGCACGCCCTCCGGCGTCTCGTCCGGGAACGGCGTTTCACGTTCGTCTTCGTGGCCACCCTGGCTTTGGGCCTCGCCGCCAACATGGCGGTCTTCGCGGTGCTCGACGCCTACCTCCTGCGTCCCCTGCCCTACCCCGGAAGTTCCCGGCTGGTCGAAATCTACACCAATGCCCGGAAAATCCATCTTCAGAGACTCTCCTCGGCCGCCTATCGTGTCCTCAAGAGGCTCCCGGTCCTCTCGGACTCGGGACTGATCCGGGACACAAGGACCGCGACGGTCCGGCTCCAACCTGGAACCGCACCGCACCTCTTTCCGGCGGCCTACGTGACCGCCTCCCTCTTCCCCACTCTCGGGATCCCCCCCTTGCTGGGCCGCTGGCCGAGCGCCGCGTCCAGGAAACCCGGAGGCCCACGCGAGGTGGTCCTCAGCAAAGCCCTCTGGCAGAGCGCCTTCGGCGGAAATCCGGGAGCACTCGGAAAGACCCTGGTCCTCCACCGCCAGGCGTTCACGGTCGTGGGGATCATGCCCGGAACCTTCGCCTTTCCCTCCCGGCGCACGAAGATCTGGATCTCGACCCGCCTCCACAACGAGAACCAGAGGAATCCTTTTGATGAAGTGGATTCCTTGATGATCGCACGCAGGGCGCCCGGGGTCACGCCGGGCCAGCTCCAGGACGCGCTCGATTCGGGTTTCCGGCGCCTCATGCGCCAAGCCTCCCCCCTCCTGCAAGCCTTCGTCCGGCATGCCGGTGGTTACGCCGGCTTCCGAACGCTCCGCCACGGGCTCGTGGGATCGACCGGGAAACGGCTGCTCATCATCCAGCTCGGGGCAGGCCTGCTTCTGATGCTCGCCTTCTCGAGCCTGACCAACCTGGCGCTCGTCCGGCAGCTCGACCAGTTCCATGAAGCGGCTCTCCGCACCGCGCTCGGGGCACGATCCCGGAACGTGATCCCGAGTCTTCTCGGAGAGGCCGGGATACTGGCCGGCCTGGCCACCCTCCTGGCCTGGCCCCTGGCCCGGCTCGGCACCAGGGCGTTCGTGTCCTTCGGCATCGCTTCCCGCCACACCGCCTTCCGGACCGGGCAGAGCGCCTGGAGCTGGCTGGCCCTCTGGCTCCTCGCCACCCTGACCGCCTTCCTGGTCATTGGGCTGCCCCGGCTGGTCCTTCCGCGACGCAATCTCCGGGCTCTCCTGGCCGGTGGCAGCCGGGTCCTCGAATCGGTCACCATCGGCAGTCTCCGGGTGGGATTGAGCCTGGTCCAGATCGCGCTCGCGATCCTGCTCCTCGTGGCAACCGTCCTGGTCGGCACCTCCCTTGCCGGCATGCTCGTCCGGAACCCCGGCTTCCGGGACCGCCATCTCGATGTCGCGGAGGTCCTCCTGCCCACGGCGGACAGACAGCACTGGACCCGTTTCCAGGCGGATGAAGGCGAACTCAAACAGCTCCTGGAAGGACTGCCGGGCCATCCGGCGGTCGGGATCGGGCTCGGCATTCCCTTCCTCGGGGGGAACCGATCGGTTTTCGTGCGCGGCCTCCATTTCCACCCCGGCAAGCGAAATGTTTTCGCATCCGACATGATCGTCGGGGCGGGAACGCTCCCGCTCCTGGGGGTGCATCTCCAATCCGGCCGCCTGATCGGCGAACGGGACATCGTGGAAAACGCCCATGTGGTCGACGTGGACCAGAGCCTGGCCGAGGGGCTCTTCGGCAGCACCCATGTGCTCGGAAAAACCATCAGTGGACTGGACTCCGGACTGCGCATCGTGGGAGTCGTGGGGAGCATCCACGACCGCCTCGACCCCGCCGACCGCGATCTTCACGGCACCGTCATTTATCCGGATGAACGGTCGATTTTCCCCGTGGCCCTCGGGGGTCCTCTGGACGTGCTCCTGCGTTCCCGCACGGCTCCCTCCCGGCTCCACCGGGAAATCGCCTCCGCGCTCAACCGCACGCTGCCCGACCTGGTGCTCGCCCGTTTCACGACCCTCCGCACCGTGATCCGCCGCTCCGTACGGGGGACCTTTGCCCTGGTCAGCCTGATCGGCGCCTTCGGACTTCTGGCCCTCGTGCTGGCCAGCATTGGCACCTTCGGCGTGATCGCCTACCTGGTCAGCACCCAGGAACGGGAGTTTGCCCTGCGGGAAGCGCTGGGCGCCACCCCGGGTGCCATCGCGTTCCAGGTCTTCCGGAAGGGGGTCTGGCTCTGGCTTGCGGGCTCCGCCCTCGGGGTCGTGGCCGCCTGGTGGGCCACACACCTCCTCGCCCACCGGCTCTACGGTCTCGACGCCTCCCGGCCCCTGGGCTACATTCTTCCGGTCTTGGCCGTCGGGCTCGTGGTCCTGGCTGCCTGCGGGATTCCGGCCCTCCGGCTGAGACGATTGTCCCTTTTGCGGGTCCTGCGCTCCTGAGTCCAGCCCGGTTTCCGGGTCCGCCTCCCCTCAGCCGGCCTTTCGGTTGATCGCGTTCAAGGCGCGCCCGTCCACCGACAGGGCCGCCTCATGCATGGCCTCGGAGAGGGTCGGGTGGGCATGGATGGTGAGCGCGATGTCCTCGGCGCTTGCCCGGAACTCCATGGCAAGGACCGCCTCGGCGATGAGCTCGGAGGCCATCGGGCCCACGACGTGGACCCCCAGGATCTCGTCCGTCGTCTGGTGGGCCAGGATCTTGACCATCCCCACTGCCGACTCCAAGGCCCGGGCCCGGCCGTTCGCCGAGAAGGGAAAGCTGCCGACCCGGTAGGGAACACCAGCCTTCTTGAGTTCCTCCTCATTGCGTCCCACCCAGGCGATTTCCGGAGCCGTATAGATGACGGAAGGAATGACGTCATAGTTCATCTCGGCGTTCTTGCCGGCGATGAGGTCCGCCACCATGACCCCTTCCTCCTCCCCCTTGTGCGCCAGCATGGGGCCACGCACCACATCGCCGATGGCATAGACCTCCTTGCGTGCGGTCCGGCAGTGGTCATCCACCCGGATGAAGCCCCTCTCGTCGCACTCGATGCCGGAACCCTCTTCCAGGAGATTCCCGGTATAGGGCCTGCGGCCCACAGCGACGATCAGGCGGTCGACCTCGCAGCTGGCCTCTCCGCCGGGGGTCTTCTCATAGTGGAGGGTGAGCGCGGTTTTCTTGCGGTCGACCGAGACGAGTTTCGAGGCGAGCTCGATCTGGAGCCCGAGTTTCTGGAACTGGCGCAAGGCCTCCTTTGCCACCTGGGCATCGACCATGGGGAGAAAGGTGGGCAGGGCCTCGATCAGGGTCACCTCGGAGCCGAGCCTCGCCCAGACGCTTCCGAGCTCGAGGCCGATCACGCCCGCGCCGATGACGCCCAGGCGCTTCGGCACCCGGTCGAACTCGAGCGCTCCCCAGGAATCCACGATGCGCTCCCCGTCGAAGGGCGCCACCTTGAGTTCGATCGGGGTCGAGCCCGTCGCCAGGATCACGGCACGGGCAGTCAGGGTGCTGGTTTTTCCCTGGAGATCGGTATAACCCACCCGTCCATCCTTGAGGAGACGCCCCGTTCCGGGGAGTCCCTCGACCTGGTTGGCCTTGAAGAGCTGGGCAATCCCTCCAGTCATGGTGCGGACCACCCGGGCCTTGCGTTCCAGCATGGCCTTGAGATCAAGCGTGAGCCCCCCGACCCCGATGCCGTGGAGCTTGAACTCCTCCTGTGCCCGGTGGTAGAGCTCGCTGGACTCGAGAAGCGCCTTCGAGGGGATGCATCCCGCGTTCAGGCAGGTTCCGCCGAAGGCGTGGGATCCATCGCGATTCTTCCAGCTGTCGATACAGGCGGTCCGGAGACCGTTCTGGGCCGCGCGGATCGCGGCGATATATCCCGCCGGTCCCGCACCGATCACCACCACACCATAGGATTCGTCAGTCATGAGGGATCTCCGCTCGTGGGCTTAGAGTTCGAGGAAGAGGCGGGAGGGATCTTCCAGGGATTCCTTGACACGCACCAGGAATTGCACCGCTTCCTGGCCGTCGACCAGGCGGTGATCGTAGGTGAGTGCCAGGTACATCATCGGCCGGATGACGACCGCCCCTCCCACCGCCATGGGCCGGTCCTGGATCTTGTGCATGCCCAGGATCGCGCTCTGCGGGGGATTGAGGATCGGGGTCGAAACCAGCGAACCGAACACGCCACCGTTCGTGATCGTGAAGGTCCCGCCCTCGAGATCCGCAAGCGCCAGGGTTCCGGAACGGGCTTGTTCGGCGAACCGGGAAATCCGGGTCTCGATCTCTGCGAATCCCAGACCGTCCGCACCCCGCACCACGGGCACCACGAGACCGCGGGGGGAGGCAACCGCGATCCCGATGTCCCAGTAGTCGTGGTAGACGATCTCGTTGCCCTCGATCGAGGCGTTGATCACCGGGATCG
>JAKATI010000049.1 GCA_021828045.1 Pseudomonadota bacterium
TCCATTGGCGTAGCACATTCCCAGAGCGAGTTCCGCCGGTGCATTCCCCTGCCGTACGGCCTTGCGCCACCAGTACACTGCCTTTGCGTAATTCTGGGGGGCACCTTTACCCAAAAAGTAGCTCGCTCCCAGCTCCGTTTGCGCAGCAGGATTCCCTCCCTTCGCAGCGCGCTCCAGCGTCTGCAGGCTCGCCAATTTCCGGTTGACGGCGGCAGGAGGCGGCATCGCCATCGCAACGACTGGCAGAAAAAGCATACCGGTTACCCACCCTACAACAGATATTTTCATGTGCCCCCCGGTTCCGTTGCCGGCGTTTTCCCTTCGTAATGCTAGACCCGGCACTGGAAGGCTGTCAAAATGCGGGTCGCCAAACCCGCTGGGGTAATTCGGTCAGGCCCGTGTCTCCCCAGTGCCCCGCGTCTGGCTTCCTGTCCGGCGCTGGCGCACATCTCTACGCGCAATTCATTTTGAGTACCACTTTTTTTGGGTTGGTAGCCCCATCCAATGGGTTGCCATTGTTTAACATGAACAGGGATACTAAGCCCCCTCTAACACTTCTGCGTATTCCTCAAGCCGCCTCTCCAGACTTTCACCATACAGACCTCATTCAGGGACTGGGGATTCTGGCGCAACATCAAGAATAATTGATATTTGTAACGCAGCTGAATTTAGGTAGCACTTTGCTTGAGTTGATCATTTCGTTGTTCCTTTGTCTTTTCAAAGAACTGGGCATCCTCACTGTACATTTGAACAAGCCAATCAACAAATGCTTGGCTGTATCTGGGTGCAGCATAGTTTTGCTTGTAAAAAAACTTGATATTGTTTTGAACTGGGTACACGCGACGCACGCAAAGAATATCGTGGGATGTGACTGACTTTTTGCCCACCAACCTGACGTTAGTCTCTCGAACGACTTCCTTTAGCCGGAATGGATGCGTAATGTCGATTGGAGGTACGAAGTAGGCTGGTGCGTTAGGATCATTCGTGAGTTGCAGCGGGATCGCACCTGATGGACCGGTAGGTTGTGTATCAGGTAGCAGTACCACAATACATGAACCGGTCGGCGCTTCGACAACCTTTGATATGCCCTCAAGCCACGAACGCTTAATCAAATCAACTTCACGATCCAAGAATGCCCGGAGGTCTTCGGAGGTTCCCGGCTCACTCTTTGCGCCGTGTCGAAAGTAAACTGTACCCACAGAAAAGACGGTCTTCTGTTTCCCGGGTTTACGCTCATAGGTACCGACTCGCGTAAAAACTAGAGGGATGTGCGCACTACTCACGGTAACTGAACACACTTTGTGCCCTGCCTTCTCACACTCCTTGATTTTGAAATTGTGGAAATGACTTCCGGTATAGCCGTAAATTTTGTTTGTTAAATCTGCCGGATCAATGCCCAATATCCCCGCTAGGTCTGCTCTGGATGGTGTACCATCATCGTTCACCCCAATAAGGAGTGTTCCTCCCCCAGAATTTGCAAATGCGGCAATGTCTTTGATTATTTCGAGCCAGTCGCCATCCGCATTCACATCAAAGGTTGACTTGAAATCAAGATCGGCCGCCTCAGTACTTCTTTCCAACAAGTCTTTACAGCACATCATCGCTTGGCGTATTGCTTTGCTGCCTAATGTTCTGGTTCAGACGCGGGGCTCGTCACTGCTGACGTTGGTTAGAAGCGGTTATTAGCAACATTAAAACTTGTGCGGGGCACTGGGTGAAGCATTTTTCGCCATTTGTTTATGTTTGGCGGTACCACAGCTAATTAGCATGTTTCTGTCCATGACAGTGGTACCGAAAAACCCCGATGGGTTTCCCCCAATCATTGCTCCATTCTGGCCATCAGCACTGACTATTTGATAGCCCTGAGAACCGCAGAGATCACTTGCCTTTTGATAACAGGCACCCCAGGTCAGAGCAGCCCCTGAACAGTTAATCGAGTACCCTTGCTTGCCGTTCGGAAGATATAGAGTTGAGGCAACTGCACAAGCCCCAAGAAACATTACTAGTCCTATAGGAATAATTAATTTTTTCATTCAGAAACTCCCCCTGACTAGTAGAGTGCCACTTTCTTGGGGTTGATAGCATCCCCTTGATGGGTTGCCGGCGTTTTCCCTTCGTAATACTAGACCCGGCACTGGAAGGCTGTCAAAATGCGGGGCGTCAGCTCCGCTTGGGTAATCCGGTCAGGCCCGTGTCTCCCCAGTGCCCCGCGTCTGGCTTCCTGTCCGGTGCCTATTCGTGCTCGATCATGGAAATGTGAGAGGCCGCGAGCCCCCCCATAAACCCCCCCGCAGCCTTGGCTTTCTTCAGCCAGTACAGGGCCTTCATGGGATTCTGGGGAACACCGTGCCCCTTGTAGTAGAGCATTCCAAGATCGTATTCCGCCGGGCCATACCCCTGCCGTGCTGTGAGGTGGACCCCTTGCAGCGACTCAAACACTGCCCAAGAAAGCGACTTGGCTATCGCACCCTTCATGAGGTATTCTTTCACCCAAGAGGTCCCAGATTATGAAATCTATGCTATATATTTCCAATGGGATGATTGGATACTTCATCGGGCAGTTCGCAAGTTTTCTTATCCTGGCGGCAATATGGCTCATCATCACCAAGCTCATTCCACCTTTGCGGCGGCGGCCTAGTATCTCGTATGGAGTGGCCATGGCGCTCGTGGCTCTATTAGCGCTTACACAAATCGGCGTGTCGTCGTCGCTAGCGGCCGTTCTTTGCGAGGGGCTTTTGTTTTGGCAGTATCGACGAGCCCTTGCAAAGCAAGCCAAACAAGCAATAAGCGTTGAGCAGTAAGGTGTGCTTTTCTTCCTCCCATGTGCTTTTCTTCCTCCCATGTCAGTTTGTGCTAAGGAAACTCTGAACAACCAGCGAAATTGATGATGCGAGCGGAAGCACACACGCCAGACGGTGAGAGGAGAGCGTTGGAACCGGCTGTATGGCGGCATTTTGATGCTGGTTTGATCACTTTCCCGCGTGTTTCCAGGATTTCACAGACACTTTCCCTACGTCACCAGCAGACGCCGCTTGACCAGGAACAGGTGAGGTGGTCCCACCTTGTTTGTACAGCCTGATGAGCGAGCTCCGGAAGCGTCTTGTCTCCCTGCAGGGCACCCCACAGTTATGCCGCACGTCTTTTGGGTGCAATCGTGTAATTCCATTCGCCATGAAAGTCATGGGCTTGAGATTGGGCGCCTCCAGTTCCTTCTTGGGCACCTTGACCCCGCGCTTGTATGTTCTCCGATCCAAACGGGCATTGACCAGCAGTCCGGTCTTGGCCGATGTTCCGGCGATGAGATTTACGATGCTACGGTAATCCGGTCAGGCCCGCGTCTGGCTTCCTGTCCGGTGCCGATCGGAACCACCTAGCCGCCCGCCCGGATACTGTCCAGGTAATCCGCCCATGCCTGCATCATGCGTTGACGGTCTTCCAGGTATTCGGCCCGGTTGTAGGCATCCTTGACCGCATTCCGTTCCTGGTGGGCCAGTTGCCGCTCGATTACATCCGTGCGGAACCCCTGCTCATGCAGGAACGTGCTGGCGGTCGTGCGGAAGCCGTGTGCAGTCATTTGCTCCTTGGAATAGCCGAGGGACCGCAAGGCAACATTGACCGTGTTCTCGCTCATTGGCCGCATCAGGCTCCGTGCGCCTGGAAAGACGTATTTTCCCCGGCCCGTAAGGGGGGCGAGACCCCGCAGGATCCCGAGTGCCTGCCGGGAGAGCGGCACCAGATGATCGCGCCGCATCTTCATCCGCGCCGCCGGAATCCGCCAGAGCGCCTGGTCAAAGTCGATCTCGGCCCATTCCGCCTGCCGGAGCTCCCCGGGCCGGACAAAGAGCAGCGGGCTGAGCTGGAGGGCAGCCACAACCACGGGCGTGCCTGTATAACCATGAAGCGCCCGCAACAAGTCCCCCAGCTGACGTGGGTCCGTGATCGCGGCGTGATGCTTGGCCCGGGGCGAGCGGAGCGCGCCGCGCAAGGCACTGGTGGGGTCCCCGGGGGCATGCTGGGTGGATACCGCATAGCGGAATACACGAGACAGCGTCGCACGGAGACGCTGCGCGGTTTCCAGCTTTCCGGCCTGTTCCAGCCCTCGCAGGAGGTCCAGGATCTCGGCGGGCGTGATCGCGCCCACCGGACGCCGCCCCAGCGCCGGCAGGGCAAGATCCTCGAGCAGCCACCGGTCCTTTTCGAGTGTGGCGGGGGCAACCTGGCGGTGGTCCAGCCATTCCCGGGCCACTGCCTCCAGTGTCAGGTCCTGCGCCTGGCGGGCCTCCTTCCGGTCCCGGGATGGGTCAATCCCGCGGGCCAGGAGCTCCCGGGCATCGGCACAGCGTTTTCTTGCCTCGGCAAGCGACACTGCCGGCCAGGTGCCGAGCCCCAGCATTTTGGCGCGCCCTGCGAAGCGGTACCGGAAACGCCAGCACCGTAGTCCTGTCTGGGAACGGACCTCCACGCACAAGCCACGGGTATCCGCGATCCGGAAGGTTTTCGAGCGGGGCCTGAGATTTTCCAGCCTTTTTTGGGTCAACATGACGGTTCGGTTCCGGTGCCAGGTTACTCACAATATTACTCACAACCGATGCTGGTTGCAAGGGGACGGGGTTGGACGTAGTTGTTTATTAATTATTGATTTATTAAATAAAATAATTATACAAAAGACGTAGAAAAACAACAGAAAACCGTAATATGGTGCCGGGAGACGGAATCGAACCGCCGACCAACGCATTACAAATGCGCCGCTCTACCTGCTGAGCTATCCCGGCATTTTCGCGAGAACTGGCCCGTGAACCGTCTTTATTTTAATCCCGTGCGGGAAATCCAGTGGGCTTCACGGGGGGCAACTCCGGTTCCGCAGTGCGGTCTTTTGCCATTCCAGCCAGCCCGCCTGGAAAGCACGACGGGTCGTAACCGCAATCCAGATCCGCTTTTCCCGCCGGGTCATGATCTCGAGGTGGGGTCGAAAGCCCAAATGGAAGAGTTGCGCACGACGCTGGAACGCCCCGGAGAGGGCATCGTAGACCCCGACCGAATAGCCCTGGGGATCGCTTGGCTTGCTCATGACGTAGAAAGCGTGCAGGTGCGCGGCCTCCAGGCGCGCAAGAATGCGCTCCTGTGTCGCTGGATGACGCGCAAGCAGGTAGACCCGGTAGAGATGGAGGATCCGGGTGTGCCTCTCCAGCCGGACATGCTGGAAATGCCAATGGCGGGCATAATCCTGACTGGCCTGCCCATCCGGAAACCAGCCGATCAGGTGACAGACTGCCGGGGCGGGGGCGATCACCGGAGGGGAGGGGGATCCGGCCTCTTGCGGGTGGACCGGAGCCGGAATGACTGGCGAGGGGCTCGTGGGTGGAGGCGTTTTCATTACCGGCCGCGGTCGTTGGATGGGAGCTCGTACGATCCGCGGTGGGGGTGAAGGCAGAGTTCTGGCCTCGGGCACAACGAGGCCCGGCCGCCAAAGCTTGAGGGTCGGAGCCTCCAGCGGAATCCGTTTGAGGTGCAGACTGGCTATCGGCGTGACATGCCATTGCCAGTAGAAGAAGAGGATCAGGGCCACCGAGGCCAGTGCAAAAAAGATGGTTTTCATGACTGAGCCGCAAGACAGGCCAACCCGTCAAAGACGAGTCCTGGAATGATCTCCCACCGGCTTCCGGCCTCAAGTCCCAGATAGCCGGCATCACCGCCGGTCACGAGCCATCGGGTCTTTCCCCCAGTCTCCTTGGCCATCCAGGTGTCCATCTCCTTGATGAACCCCTCCAGCATGAAGCGGACCCCGTTGGCAATTCCCTCCTCAGTGCTTCGCCCCAAACTCCGCACTCCTTCCCCGGTGACTTCGGGCAGGCGGGCGGTTTGCTCCCTCAAGGCGCGCACCAAGGTCCGTCTTCCAGGCACGATGACACCACCCAGATGTTGCCCCCGGTCATCCAGCGCGTCACAGGTCACGGCTGTCCCCAGCGACAGGATGAGTGCAGCGGACCGGGTCCGGGCCCGGGCCCCGATCAGGGCGGCCCACCGGTCTGCTCCCAGGCATTCGGGATTTGCATAGGTGGAGTGCACCCCGCAGGCATCGGTTCGTGCCCGGACCCGTTCAATTGGGACAGGGTTTGCGGCCCGTTCCCGGATCAGCTCGACCAGATGATCCTCGGTCGCGGGATCGACCACGCTCGCCATCCAGACACGCCCCCAATTTCCCTCCACTGCCTCCGCAATCGCACCGACAATTTCCGCGAGCTGTATGCCCCCGGCATGGGCCATCGCACCGCTCGCACAGACCACCCCTTCCCGGCGGCACTGCCATTTGAGACGGGTATTGCCGAAATCAATCAGGGTGATCGCTGTAACCGTAGACTCACCTCGCCCGCAACCAGGGCCTCACGATGACCCGGGGCGGCTTCAAACCAGAGCGCTCCATCGGCACGCACCCCGCGCGCCCACCCGTTCCGCTCCCGGTGGACGGGATGACCTTCGAGAACCTGGACCGGCCTATTGTAGAGGATGTCATGCTGGGCATACTCCTCCATGAAAGGACCAAATCCCTCCTCTTTGAAGATTTGGATGGCCCGGGCTTCTTCCTCGATGAGGTACCCAGCCAGCCGGTTGCGGTTGCACGTCCGGTCCGGGGCCACGGACTCGAGGCTCATGGCACCCGGCAGCTCCGCAGCATGCGTGATATTGAGCCCATAACCGATCACACACCAGAGTGGCCCCTCTGCTTCACCGGAAAGCTCGACCAGGATCCCGCCGAACTTGCCGGAACCATACCAGAGATCGTTGGGCCACTTGAGGCCCGGAGTCGGGTAACCGGCTCGCCCGATGGCGCGACAGGCCACGATCCCGCTGATCAATCCCAAGGACTGCAGGTCGGGCGGCGCGATTGGAAACGGGATCCCGAAGGAGATGAGCAGCGAGGCCCCGAACGCCCCTTGCCAGCTCCGGCCACGCCGGCCGCGTCCCCTGGTCTGGTACTCGGCGAGTCCGACCCGGGGGCTTGAATGATCCGTTTGCCGGAGTAACCGTTCGTTGGTCGAATCGGTGACAGGCCAAAGTTCCATCTTGAGGTTCTCCCAACCAGGAGGAGTCTCGAGTCCATCCCGGATCTCGGTGAGGGAAAGTCCCCGAAGCGGGGTCCCGAGCCGGTATCCCCGGTCATGGTCCCGTTCCACCGCAAGTCCCAGTTTTCTCAAGGCGGCGACGCGCTTCCAGATTGCCGCACGGCTGACGCCGAGCCGGCGTGCCAGCTCAGGCCCGGCATGCCACTGCCCGTCCTCGAGACGGGCCAGGAGCTCAGTCAGCCCACCCGGTTCACGCACGAGAATCTTTTCGCCATCGCAAGCGGCGGGTGGAGCGGTGTTCCACACCCTTGATCAGCCTTTCAAAGTTGGCGCGATGCCGCGAGATCAGGATCAGGGCAAAAAGGATCCCGCAAGTGCCGATCCAGAAACGGGGCCATGTTCCGGGCCAGATCCAGGACAAGGCGGCGAAAACCACGGCCGAGGCTGTGCTGGCCAGGACCACGTAACCCGTCGCGTAGAAAATCACGGCCCATGCAAAGAGGGTCAGGACGGCGAGCGGGGGAGCCAGGGCGAGCGTGCCACCCAGAAAGGTCGCAACCCCCTTGCCGCCACGGAAGCGTGAGAAAACCGGGTAGAGATGTCCCAGAAGGGCCGCCAAGACCGTCAACGGCGGGAGCCAGCCCATGTCATGTGGCGCAAGCCAGAGGGGGATGGGGAGACCGGCCAGCCATCCTTTTCCGGCATCCCACAGGAACACCACATACCCGGCCCGCCGTCCGAGCAATCGCACCGCATTGGTGGCGCCGGGATTGCCGCTGCCGGCACTCCGCAGATCCTGACCCAAGAACCGGGCGAGGAGGGGTCCGGCCAGGAGAGACCCCAGGAGGTAGGACAGAAGCAATGCCAGAACGATTGCGATCACGACTCCCGGCCCTCCGGGTGAAACCCGGCTCAGCCCTCCCCTCCGGACGAGGCCAATTCCTCATCGAGCTTCAAGGTGAGGCACTTGGCAGAGCCTCCCGCCTTGAGGAACTCGTCCAGTGGACACACATGCACCGAAAACCCTCTTCGTTCGAGCGCTTCCCTGAGCCCGGGTGACGCGTCGTGGAGCACAACCGCCCGGTCAATGTTGACGGCATTGCAGGAAAAAGCCAAGGCATCGTTCGTATCGACCACCATCCTCCGCCCGATGGAGACCCGTTCGGCAATGAGGCGCTGGGAGTTCTCCGAAAAGGCCGCAGGATAGTAGAGGAGCGAGCCATCGTTCAGGGGGCAGAAGCAGGTATCCAGGTGGTAAAAGCGGGGATCCACGAGTTCGAGCCCGAGTACCTCGCACCCGAGCGTCCGACCCAGCCAGGCATGTCCACGGCGATCCGTACGCCATCCGGAGCCTGCCCAAAGGAGGGGCGCACCACGGTCGAAGAGGGCATCGCCCGCCCCCTCGAAATAAATGGAGTCCGGCAAAGGCTGGATCTCGAAGTCTCGGGATTCGAAAAATTGCTGGAAGAAGGGTGATTCGCCCTTGCGTTCCTCATGATAGAAACGGCTCACAACCGCCTTGCGGCCGAGGACGAGACCTGCGTTTGCCGTAAAGACCATGTCCGGGAAACCGGGGACCGGTTCGAGTTCGACGATTTCGGTCCATCGGGCCAGAAGATCCCGGAGCGCCTGCCATTGCGCCAGGGCACGGGCCCGGTCGACAACCCCGTGATCGGGGTTCATCCAGGGATTGATGCGGTAGCTCACCTCGAAATGCCGGGGAGGGCACATGAGGATCGGGCTCGTTCGGATCATCGGCCTTCCAGAGGCTGCGACTCGGTTATTCTAAAGGATTCAAACCCCGTCCTCTCCATCCTTCCCGGAGGGAGCCGATTCGGAGCTTAATCCCATGAACCAGCGCCAGGATTTCGAGGCCATGCGCGACCGGTTGAACCGGCGCCTCACCGAAATCGACAACCGCGTGATCAAACGCGTCCTTTCGGTCGATGCCCAGACCTACACAGCGGGAGCGCTTGATCCCCCGACCAAGGAACTGATCGGGCTGACGGCTTCCCTCGTTCTCCGCTGCGATGACTGCGTCCGGTACCACCTGAACCGGGTGCATGATCTCGGGATCCGGGCGGACGCCATCCATGAGGCGCTGTCGATCGGTCTTGTCGTCGGCGGCTCAATCGTGATCCCGCACTTGCGCCGGGCCATCGACTACCTGGACGATCTCGAGCGCGATCGCCCCCCCGTACCCTAGCCGCCGGTTCGAGCCTGGCCTCCGCCGAACCCGTGTGGACAGCCTAGGGTCGATCCGGAAGGAAAATTTCGGCCATCATGCAACGTGCGCTGCCCCCGCCAACCGACTCGATCACCTCAAGGGGGGCAGACAAGATCCCGGCATGTGCCTCGAGCCTTCTGATCTCTTCCGGTCTGAACGCCGACCACGCGCGGTCTGATCCCACGATCAAGGGCCCGTCCGGAGTTTCAAGTTCGAGGAGATTGGCGGCAAAGTTCTCGATCTGTTCCGGCGTGAGCTCGATCGTGTCGTGCCCGTCCCTCCGAAGCTGCGTCAGAATCCGCTCCCGCAGGGCGGCATCCCGAATGAGCGCGGATCCCACGACCGCCCACTCGTGCCCGATCGCCAGCAAAACGTTCGTGTGGTAGGGAGGGGAACCCCGGAGCGGGATGGTCTCGAAACAAACGGTCTCATAGCCCATGAGAAGACCCCAGTGATGAACCCGGTCCGGCTCGGTCCGGCTCGACCGGGCCGCATAGGCCTTCCGGTGGATCCGGTCGAGCACGAGACTCCCCGTTCCCTCGAGATGGCTCGACTGGGTCTCAAAACCGCTCAGGTCGACGATTCGGGAAACCCGAAACTGTTCCCGGAGGAGCGCCAGAATTTCGGGCCTCCGTTCCGGCCGCCGGGTCGCTGCTTCCAGGGGATAGATCACGATCGTCCCATCCGCGTGCGTGCTGATCCAGTTGTTGGGGAAAACCGCATCCGGTTTTGGGGGATCCGTTCCATCCTCCACGACCCGTACCGCAACCCCGGCTTCCCTGAGCCTCCCGACCAGATGGTCGAACTCCGCTCTTGCCCGAACCGCGAGGTCGGCCCGATCCGAGCGGGACTGGAACATGTTGCTCGCGGCTGTGAGCGGGTTGAAGCCAAAAGCCGCCGGGCGAACCATCAGCACCCGGCCCGTCGACTGCCTTGGGGTCGAGTCCGGATCCACGGAGTGGGGGTGAGTATTCATGAAAAGACAATCCCTGCTGATTCCAGAACGTCCGGTCGGCGGGTGTAAACTGAACCCGGGGTGTCGGTCGCCATGAAGGCCTCCGATTATGACAGAAGAGAAAAGACAGCGAGCGTGGGAGCACTACTGGCAATCCAGCCGGCTGGCATCGTGCGGCGGCGAGGGAGGCCAGCAGTATCAAGACGCTATTGTTGAGCATTGGCACCGGGTTTTCGCGAACTTCCACGGCGTGGATCAGCTTCTGGATCTTTGTTGTGGCAACGGCGCGCTCGCGCTGATGGCCAATCGTTATTTCCGGGAACAAGGACTCGGATCCGTGGCCATCACGGGCATCGACCAGGCCCGCATCAATCCCCAACGCTGGCTGGCCCGGCTCAATCCCTGGATCACACCGATCCGTTTCATGGGTGGAGTCCCGGCCGAATCGCTTCCGTTTCCGGAGGGGAGCTTTTCCGCCGTGATCGGCCAATATGCCATCGAATACACCGACCGGGATCGCAGCCTGGCCGAGTGCCAAAGGGTGCTGGCCGATTCGGGATACCTGGCCTTCGTCTGTCATGCCCGGGAAGGCTGCACTGTCCAGCGGGCGCAAACGCAGCTGGCGGATGTCGGGCGGCTCGGGCGGTTGGACTATTTCTCGGCAGCCCGCGAACTGGCCCGACTCCAGTTCTCCAGGAGGGACCCGGGGCACCCCGATTGCCTCGCAGCGAAGACCGTGTTCGAGGAGAAAAGCCAAATCCTCAGGGACTGGGCGAGCCGGGCGGCCGAGCCCGCCATGTACGAAAACATCGTGAATGTGACAACCGACACGCTCAGGAAAAGCATCCACCATCCACCCGAGGTGATCCAGGCAAAACTCGATGAGGTGGCGGCGGGAGTTGAAAACCATGCCCATCGTGTCCGGGCCCTGGTGCAGGCCGCCCTGACGGACACGGAGATCCGATCCTGGCTGGATCCCCTCATCCGGCGGAATTTCCGTGCCGTGGGTCGTCTGCCGCAACCGGTCCAAGGGCCCCGTGGTTTGCTCGGGTGGAGTGTCGTTCTCCGTCGCGGCCACTAGGATCCTCTTGAATTTTCATGGATCCCCTTTTGCGGTCCTTTAATTCAAGGAACAAAGCCCGGGCGGACGAACCCCCCGGGCTTTCCCCGTTTGGATGCCTGGCAACGACCTACTCTCACATGGAGGATGCCCCACACTACCATCGGCGCTGGACGGTTTCACTTCCGAGTTCGGAATGGGATCGGGTGGTTCCCGCCCGCTCAAGTCACCAGGCAAAACGAATGATCTGTTGTTTCGGCGCATGGATGTGCGGCCCCAAATGGCTTGGGTGTTATATGGTCAAGCCTCACGGTCAATTAGTACTGGTTAGCTCAACGCATTGCTGCGCGTACACACCCAGCCTATCAACGTCGTCGTCTTCAACGGACCTTGAGGGGTCTTGTGACCCAGGGAGATCTCATCTTGAGGGGGGCTTCCCGCTTAGATGCTTTCAGCAGTTATCCCGTCCGTACATAGCTACCCGGCTCTGCCACTGGCGTGACAACCGGAACACCAGAGGTACGTCCACTCCGGTCCTCTCGTACTAGGAGCAGCTCCTCTCAAATCTCCAACGCCCATGGCAGATAGGGACC
>JAKATI010000050.1 GCA_021828045.1 Pseudomonadota bacterium
CCGCTTTGCCCCGTAGGGCGTATGCGGTATTAATCCGGATTTCTCCGGGCTATCCCCCACTGATGGGTAGATTCCTACGCGTTACTCACCCGTCCGCCACTCGTCAGCACCCCGAAGGGCCTGTTACCGTTCGACTTGCATGTGTTAGGCATGCCGCTAGCGTTCAATCTGAGCCAGGATCAAACTCTTCGAAAAAAAACAAGAGAGTGTCTGGCCAATGAACTACTGCTCATTGATGCAGGCCACTCTCGATTTCCAGTTGAAACCCGGATCAGCGAAAGCGCCCACACAAGCTGCTTGACCAAATTTTTAAAGAACCGGCCTCTACGAAACATTCGTCCTAGAGGGCCTTGCAGTATAAGAAGCTTTGCGTTGGATGTCAAGCTGACTGTATGCGATTACGCGTAGGCTCGATCCATACTGATGTGGTCACCCACATCAGGCAGCCTCCTTGATGTGGCGCCCAGTACGGCTCCCATCGGCGGCTGGCTGGAACCGGCCACCACCAGGCACCGGGACGCTTCAAGCAGGTCAGCGACATAGCGGTGGGCACTCTCAATCTCCCTGAACCGATGGGCAGCTCCTGCTCGAGCGCGCCTTGATGGTCGAGCTGATGCAGCCGCTCCTTGAGGTAACCACGACAGCGGCGCACGGGTTCAGCCATCGCTCCGGGTTCGAGATGGCGCAGCAGACTTTCCAGGACCACCGGGGCACAGTTGGATTGGCATCCGGGCACCCACCCTTTCGTGGGTCGCGGTACAAGCTGCCGCGGCGACAGTCAGATTGTCGCGGACGTGGCAGAAATCAACATAGGGAGTGGCCATATGTTTGAAACGCGCCTCCACCTGGACGGAATCCACTCGGTCCATCGCCCACGCATGGGCCCCGAGGTGGGCACCGAAGCCAGCCTCTTGAACACCATGAGCGTCGTTCTCCCCAGTTCAGCAAAACAGTCCTTGGTCTTCCCGATCCCCTTATATAAGGGGGACATTTCAGATTTGGGTTAGCAACAAAGCCGATGCAACCGGATGTAGGGAACCGACCGGGTTCCCGGAGGGAGCACGATAGCTCGGCGTCGTTCCGCTACAATCCCCCCTGCCCATGCAACATCCCGACGATCTCGATGGATCCCGCCCTGCCCACGCGGCCACGGCCGTCCGACGCCTGGCCCGGAGGATCGAGCAACGCGGTATCGAACGGGTTCCTGCGAACGACCGGCATCATCTCAACGTTTTCGACAACTTCACACTTTGGCTCTCGGCCAACTTGGTGGTATCCACAGTGGCTCTGGGTGCACTCGCCCGCCCGGTCTTCCACTTGAGCTTCTGGGCCGGGACCACCAGCATGGTCATCTTCACCACTCTCGGTACGATCCCGGTCGCTTTTTTTGCGACTCTCGGACCCCGTCTCGGGTTGCGCCAGATGACCATCTCCCGCTTCTCCTTTGGTTGGACCGGAGCCAAAATCATGGCCTTGTTCAACATCCTGTCCTGCGTGGGCTGGTCTGCTGTCGGCGTACTGATTGCGGCCCAAATCCTGACCCGCCTGAGCCATGGCGGAATCCCGATTTCCGGCGGGGTTCTTCTCATTGCGGCCCTGACCACGATCGTGAGCGTTTATGGGTACCGCTACGTCCACCTTTATGAGCGTTACGCCTGGCTTCCCATGGCGGCCATCTTCCTGCTGCTCGCACTCACCCGCCTGCCCGAGATGCGACTCTTCTCGCATACACCCTTACCCGCAGGCACGGCCGCAGACTGGATCTCCTATGGCGGAGTCGTGTTTGGCGCTGCGATCGGCTGGAGCTCCTACGCCTCGGACTATACCGTGAACCAGCCGGAGGCCACCCCTCGCCGACGCATTTTCTGGTTGACCTTTGCCGGGATCAGCCTGCCTTGCGTGTTGCTCGAAGTCTTGGGCATGGGACTCACCACCCTCTCACAGGGGCACAGGGCCGCCTCGACCGGAGGCGGGGCCCTCGTCGCTCAAGCCTTTCAGCCGCTCGGACTCCTGGGCTCCATCCTCCTCGTCCTGCTCGCACTCAGCATGGTGGCCAACAACATCCCGAACGACTACAGCCTGGGCCTGTCCATGCAGGTCCTAGGCCAGCGTTTTCGCGAAACTCCTCGCGCAGTCTGGACCTTCCTCGGAGCGGTGGGCTATGTCACGATCGCACTCTTGGCTGCCCACCATTTCGACATCCTGCTCGAGAACTTCCTCTTTCTCATGGCGTACTGGCTGGGCCCCTGGTGCATCATCCTCCTCCTTGACCATTTCCGAATCCGCAGCGGGACGTACGAAGCGGATCACTGGAACACCCGGAGTGCCCTGCCCAGGGGATGGGCCGCGATGGCGGCCATGGGCAGTGGCTTTGTCGGGGTCTACCTGGGTGCCGCACAGGCTCTTTTCACCGGCCCTCTGGCCCTCTGGCTCAACCCTCCCCAAGGGGTGGATGTGGGCTTCGAGCTGGGTGCCTTGCTGGCCGGGCTGACCTACCTCATGCTGCGCCCTCTGGAAAAAAGGATAGCCGGTCGCTAACAAGCACGGGATCCGGCAACCCTGGGCAGACGGAGCGCAGGAAGACGCTCATGGACAGACGTGCCCTGTGGGAGGCGGTCGCAGACCACCCACCGTCCGTACCACACTCAGCGTCAAGGTCATCGAATCGGTCCAGGGATTGGGCGCCGGCGGGATGTGCTCCGCCGTGATCATCGCCTGTTCGGCGGCCGCACTCGCTGATTCCGGCATCATCATCACATACTCACCATTCACGTATTCCGCCCAGGGAATCCGATAGGCCGTCCAGAGGGTGAATTGGGCGCAGTAGGAGACGGAGGCTTCGTTGTTCCAGGAAGCAAACGCACTCTGGTCAGAGGGGATGGGTCGGTAGGAAACAAGGCCGCCCCCCGGAGTGGACGGGTCGGCACCCGCACAGTGACCCGAGACTCCTCCTGTGCAATTGACAGCATTGAGCGCGTTCACGGCATTCTCGGCACTCACCGCGTCCGGTTCCTGGTAAAGCAGCGGGGCCGGTGCCAGACAAGTGGCATCACAAGGAGAGGACATCGGCGGACCTGCCGGTACCGCAGCAAAGGATTCTGCTGGATTCAGCATTAGGGCCAGGATCGCGATCAGTGGAGGAAGAAAGAGGGACCAGGATTTCATGCACTTGCTCCGGGGTGATGGGTGACGGGAGACCGGCTGGGTCAGAACCGGGAAATCGTTTCCCGGGCCTCCCCAGGAGTCAGGAGTCCGGACGGCTTTCAGTCGCATTGGGTCACCACCTTCACCACCAGATAGGGCGATGGAGGGGACACCCATCCGGCCTGGGTGAGAACACGGGCCTGGATGATCCATGCGGAGCCCGCCGGTATGGCCCATGCCTGGTACCCGGCCAGGGGCAGGGCATCCGGTCCTGCCGACATGAAAACCGGAGTGATAAAGATCCGGGGCTGGCTGCCGGAGGGACAGTAATCCGGTTTGGGGATCACGCTCCCGTTCTGGGCTTCCGTCTCGAAAACAACGGCATGGGACAACGCGACTTGTCCGTTCTCTGCCGTAACATCCCCTTGAGCGGCCACCCTCCCTCCGTCGATTGCCACTGCTGGCTGACCCGAGGCATCGCGACCGGAATAAAGACCCCCATCCGCAAACAGGTTCCAGGTCCGGATACCGTTGGGTGCGACCCCTTGGGGGAACCCACTCGTCGGTGAGAGACCGGAGGTGGCGATGTTGCCGCTCGCCGACAGGTTATCCACACCAGTCACATCATTCCCGCCCATGTTGAGCGGGGCGAACATCTGGTTCAGTTCAGGGTGCCCCGGAACGGCAATTCGGTAGAGATAATCCGGATCCAGGGTCCCTCCCGAAAAGAACTGAAACAGCACCAGGTGTCCGGGTCCCGGGTTGGGGATTGAAGTCCCTGCAATCGAAAACGTCCAGCCGCCGTACGCGCCCACCAAATCCCCTCGGATCTCGCCCGGCACGTCACCCGTCGCCACATACCCGGCCTCGGGCCCACCCGACTCGGCGGCGCCGGGAATGACCACATCCGCATAATGGTTGTCCGCCGGTTGGTCTGCCCAGACGAAACCGGGAGTCCCGGGCGGGGACGCGGCCAGCGTCACAGCCGCCAAGTCATCGGCCCGGGGTTGCAAAACATAAACTGTATAGAGATCCCCGAAAGGGTTTTCTCCCGAGTAACCAGGCGGAAGATAGCCACCCGTTGTCAGATCCGCGATCGGAACCAAAACTGCCTGCGTGGCTGTCGAACCGGACAGGAGCGAGGCATAGTGCGACATCACATAATGACGGACTGCGTGCCCGATCAGCCGGAGCTGCGCGCCAGCGGTCATTTGGCGGATCCGACGCATGCCCTGGTCTGCAAGGGTGAGGATGCTGACCAGAAGGACCGTGCCCAAAACCACCGCGAGCAGCATCTCGATGAGGCTGAGACCGTGTTGACTCCTGGAATACCGGAATCGTTCCCGCGGAATCATTTCACGTTCACCACCGAAACCATCGCACCTAATGGGACACCGGCGGGTACGGGGAAACGGGTCCCGTCGAGTTCTGAATAACCCCATTCGGCACCATCCTGGATTTCCGCAACCCCGATGGATTCCGACCCCGCCACCTCCCGCTCCACGGAAACCTGCGCTGCAGCCGGAAGAAACGCCCAGATCGCGACCTGACCTTCTCGAATCTCGTTATGGAGCGCAGACAAGGGTTGCCAGCCCGGCGGCAGGGAGAGGTGATCCGGGGCCACACTTCCGCCCATCTCCGGGTGCTCCTCGACGTAACGGATGACCGCATTCCGGTAAGACGTGAAGTTCCGGGCCAGCGCACGATCCCGGTCAAAACGAACGACCACCGGAGGGGCCAGATCAGCGAACAAGACCATCAGCCCCAACAGCAGGGCAACTACGGTGGCCATCCACATCGTGCGTCTCGCCTGTCCCGCTCAACCGACAATCCAAAGCAGGGTGTTGGTGCTCCCCGGAGTGCAATCACCGGAGGCCAGGGGCGTTGGACTGGAACCGGCGGCAATGGGATTGCCCGGCGAATACAGTGACGTTCCGTTGATGGAAAAAGCCACCCAGGTCCCGTACTGGTAGGTGGCCAGCTTGATGCAGGCACTCTGGGAAACGCTCGCCATCTGGATCGCAAAATCCCCGCCGTAGTTCGACGAAACGGTGGTTCCCGGCTCGAGCATGACCGCCCCCTGCCAGGAATCCACCGGCGTCCCGGTTCCCACCATATCGGTCGGGAAAACGCCGGCATTGATGGCAACCTGGTTCGTGAGCCCGTTGTAGTTTCCCTGCCCCGCGTAGAGCTGCTTCACACCCCCCTCGATCGACGCGATGTCGGTCTCGGTGTTTGACAGGCGATTGCTGCTCAACACCTGGCCAGCAACGATGAATGCCCCCACCAGGATGATGATTCCGATCACGACTGCGATCAAAGTCTCGACCAAGGTCAGTCCACCCTGTCCCCGGTATCCTTCAGTCCCCTTTCGTTCGCTTTTTCTCACCACACGCCTCCGCTTGTTGTCAAGCATTCTCTGGCACGGATCTCCACCGCAGAAGCGGTCACCCCATGTGTGCCATGGACATGAAGTAGTTCGGAATCTGGATCTGAAGGATCACGGTCCCCAACGTGAACCAGAGCACAATGAGTGCAAAGACGACGCGAGCCAAACCCTCGATCCGATTTGCCTGGATCACGACCCGTCGAAAACCGGAGTCCGCCCATTCAGAGGCAATCTCGCGCAAGATGTCTTCCACATCGAGCCCTTGGCTTTCGAACAGGGAAATGTCAGCCACGATTTCGGGATCCGGGAAACCGAAGGAAGAGCGCTGCATGGCCTGTCCCATACCGAAACCCGCCACCATGCCCAGTCGAATGGCGCGCAGTCGCTCCCGCATCCAAGGCTTGGACAGCCGTTCGGTCTCGACAAGCGCGTCATACGCCTTGATCCGGCCACTGTCTGTCAAGGCAGGGATGCTCGCGAGCCAGGCACCCCCTTCCTGCAAGCGGTAAAAGCTAAAGGGCGGAATGCGATCCAAGACACGCCGGACCGGCCCCGTCCAATACGGGAAAAGAAGCGGCAAAAGCAGAAAGAGAAGGACGCCCATGCCCACGCAGAAGGCAAACCCGGCCGACCCGACGATCCGGCTTGCAACCAGCAATGAACGGGGAATCCCTGTCCAGTCGGAGGGCGGATACAAGAGTGCAATCTTGGGGATGACGTAATCGGAGAAAGTCAAGATGGCCACGAGAATCATCACAAAGTAGATGGCCAGACGGGCCCACGCCCCAAGCACAGCCCCGCGCATCCGGCGTCTGGCTCCAAGGCGTTGCCCGAGATAGCGAAAGACCCGCTGGATCCCGGTCCGCTGTCCATCGGCCCCCACTGTCTTTTCTCCTCCCCGGATCAGCATCTGTTCCACGGGATCAGTGATGTCGGCCATCGATTCCGCCACCGGGAGCCCCGACTGCATGCGCTTCTGGATTTCACGGAGGACCCGGGCCTCGATGCGTGATCCGCCACGCCGGCTGGCTCGTCGAAACATTTCATCCACCACAGAGACGATATTGATGGACGGACGCCGAAGAATCCGATCGAGGTGGTGGAAAAACCGTTCCTTCCCGCCCTGCTTCCAGACCCACAAGGCCAGGCCATAACGCCAATCCCACAGGGTTCGCCTTTCTTCCCATCGGGTCGTCACACGACTCCTCCCATCCGCCCAAACGACCACTCGGCCTCCTCCTCTAAGACCAGATCCAGCCCGCCCCGGCTGGCATACTCGACTTCACCACTTGCAAACCTGAGGAGCCAGTGCCGGGCCATCGTGAGCGAGTCCGGATGGCGCCGCCAAGCCTGCTCGGCCCGTTCGATCCCCTCCGCTCGGGCGTGCTGGAGTCGGTCCCGCGTCGTGGCCACCACCTCCGCCACGACCGATCTTCCGGAAATGCCCGGAAGGGGACTCCCTCCGGTCTGGCACTTCGGACACCCCGGCCCCCGCCGTCGGGTCCACGCCCATCTCTCTCTGAGCAGCGATCGCAGGATTTCGGCATCCTGTGCCGGGATGGAAGGATCATCAGGCTCCAGGGGTAGGCAACAGCCGGGACAAAGCGTCTGAACGAGGCGCTGGGCCACTAATCCACGCAATACCGAGGGGTCATAAAGCAGGGTTTGATTCTCGGGCTTGTCGCAGAGGTCGTGCAGGCGTGCCAGGATTTTCCATGCACTATTGGCATGCACGGTCGTGAGAACCAGGTGACCGGTATTGGCCACCTGGAGGGTGCCGAGCGCTGCCTCCCGACTCCTCACTTCCCCCACCATCACGATATCCGGATCAAGCCGCATGACGTCCTCGATATGGCGTCCCCAATCATCGTGCTGCACGGGGATCTGCCGGACTCCATCGATCTGGTACTCTGGAGGATCTTCGAGCGTGAGAAGATGCCGGGCGTGCTCGCGAGTCCGGAGCGATTTCAGTGCTGCCACGAGAGTCGTGGATTTCCCGGAGCCGGTCGGACCTGAAATCACCGTGATCCCCGAGTCATGATCCAGTAGCCGGCTCATCTGGGTTCCCTGTTCCGGCGTGTAGCCCAGACCGCAGAGGGCATCGGTCAGGCTGTCTGCTTCCACGCCGATATCCCTCGGCAGGAGCCGGAGCACCATCAGGGAGCCCCCGAGGATCGGGGTCGACTGGATCCGTACCCCGTGCAGATCCGGGGGCAGGTGTCCACCGCGGGTTCCGATCCGGGCCTTTTGCGGCGCAGCCGGATTGTAATGGCCTTCTCCCTCCTCGGCCATGACGCCGTAGATCACCCCTGCCAGCTCCTCGGCCTCGTGCAGTTTCATCTGTCTTGCTTCGCGCAGATCACCGTACAGGCGCATGAGCACCGTTCCCATCCGCCCGGTCCCGTCCAAGACCAAGTGAATGTCGGAAACCCCCTGTCGCGCGGCTTCTGCCAGCATCTGGCGGGCTTGGTTCACCATGGTTCCCACATCCTCCGGTGGATGGGCCGGTCGGGCCTCGGTACCCAGGTCCCGAAGGATCTGATAGGGAACCGTTTGGGTATGCCGGTAGCCTTTCCAGCCGATCCGGATCAAGGCCAGGAGGTTCTGGACCCGGACCTCGTCCTCGTAGCCTTCGCTGACGAGAACCACCCCGTTTGTGCACAGGGCAATCACATCACGCAGGTCCTCCCGGGTCACGAAGCGATCGGTCAGCGAACGGTCGTATAACAGGGTCAGATCCCGCTCCCGGCCACACCCGGGATCAGGCGGAACGGCCACAAGCGTAGAGATCATTCCGGCCCCCGCCCGGTTGCGGGAGGAACGCCCGGCCCGGTCAGACCCGCAGGGATGAAGGGTACGGCTGAACCCGGGGACGTCCGTGAACCATCCGCCATAAATCCCAAGGCACGGACCTGGCCGGTCGGTGTCCGAACCCAGACCTCGCGGCGCTCGACCCGGATCACTCGAGTCCCGTCCTCGAGCAGGGATCCCGTCTCGACTGTCATGCGAGTCCCGTCCGGATACTGGACGACCGCACGGACATGTCCCGCCACTCCATCCACCGATCGGACTTCGGGCAACAGGACCAGCCCCAAGGGACTGGACGCAACCCCACAGGACACGCGTTCATGAGCGATGGCCGACTGCAGCTTCGCAATTGCGAGCTCCGCCCGGAGTAGGGTCTCGCGAGCGCGCAGACGTCCGAGACGTGCCACACGGAAACCTGGTCGACGATGGGGCAGGACCGGCACCGCCCCTAGAGGGACGGCTGCCTGGACGACTCCCACCCAGAGACCCAACATCGCAAGAACTCCCCAGCCCTCACCTCGGATCCGCATAGATCACTCCTGTCAAATGCCAGACCAACTGTCCGTTCAAGGAAAGCGTTGCTTCCATCCGGCGGATCGCAAGTCCGCGGAGTGTGGAAAAATCCGGTGCCAACCGGAACGGATCGCCTCGTCCCAGCTCGACCGACCAATCGGCCTTGAGCCAGGGATGAACCGTCCCTGGAGTGCTGCTCTGCCAGTTCAATGACGCAGCGCGGATCCCGGCTCTTCGGGCCCACTCGTAGAAATCATCTTCCACACGCGGTCGGGAAATCACGCCTTGCATGAGGTTCGTCTCCGGGCCGGGCTTGAGTTTCAACGAGGACACCACCTGGTCAGGACCCGAGATCGATACCGACCGGCCGGGCAGGTGGGTGAATGAGGCACCCGGGAGGTACTGCCAAACGACGACGGCCTGCTGATCGGTGCAGACGAAACGCGAAAACCTCCATCCCTCTTCCACGAGATCCAGCGACTGCCATTCCCGCCGGCAGGCGGCCATGACCCGGGACGGTGCAAAACCCAGGACTGGACCCAGCGAAGTGGCTTCCACCGGGAGCATCACTCGATCCTTCATCCCGACTCCCGCCGACCGGTTTTCCGCGAAGCCTGGGTCAAACTCTCCCGTCCCGATCACGAGTCCCAAAAGCAGGAGCGCGGCCAGGCCGAGAACCAAAAGCCGCTTCCCTCTTTCATGCAGTCCCTGCGTGCGGGGCAGGCTGGAGAGCGGGGTTGCCCCCAGCGCGTCTTCCAGAAGGACCCATCCGGCCTCCCCGCGACGACCTTCAATCCGCTCGGACAGGCGCTCTCCATAATGGTCGAGCAAAAGCGCCAGGCGTTTCCTCCCTTCCGCATCACTCCCTGCAAAATCCCCTTCGCCCAGCACCCGTCCTTCCAGCGTCGCGATCACCAACAGCCGGCCCGGATCGGGCACGAGACACCAAAGCACCCCGGCTTCGGGTCGGGCCCGGGCCAGCGCCGGCGCAAGCGCATAGACCCGCTCTGCCGTTCCCGAGACCCCCAAGCCAATTCTTCCACCTTCCCGGTCGATCACCAGTGTGTCGCAGGCCAGCGACCCGGCATCCGGATCCGCCGCACTCTCGATTTCACGCATCAGGCGACGAGCCGTACGCTTTGGCGCACGCAGTTCCCCCTTTTCTGATGCCTGCCACCAGTAAAGCCCAGCGGCATAACGGATTCCCCGGCATTCAATAATCTCCATGGCCACCGGGTCAGACCCGAATCCGTCGGGCCGTCAGGGTCACAAAAATCATCTTGCGCTGCTGGCTGTGCCCGGAAAACCAGGACAAGAGTCCCTGGTCACCTTGGCGACTCTCCTCGACCTGCTCGAAACCGGCGAGAACCAGGGTTTGTCCGCTTCGCATGATGACCCGCTGGACGAAACGCTGGGAACTGACACTCGGAACCTGGATTGATTCACCACCCGAGGTAATGGTGGTCAGCGAATTGAGCGTGGCGAGGTCGATCGCGTACTGCATGGCCAGCTCCCGGCCCGCCATGATCCGGGGTACCACAATCATCGAAAATCCCGTCGTGACCTCGCCGGGTGTGAGTGCCGTTGATTGTCCGACCAGCGTGGAGGCAGTGGTCTGTGCACTGGCCAGATACCCTACGGTCTTGGTGACCTGGATCGGAAGCGGTTGACCCTGGAGTGCAATGCCGGAGCCTTGGGTCAGGAGTGCCACGTGGCCATACTGGCTCAAGGCCTCGACCAGGAGATGACTCCCCGCGTATTGCCCGATCCGTCCCGTCGCGGTATCGAGCAGCGTGGCGGAGAGTGTGGCCGCACCACCGACCGAAGACACCGGACTGGCTCCGGTCAGCGTGACTCCATAAGTCTGTGCCAGGTTATCAAAAACGACATTCAGGTTGAAGCTTCGGAGCGCCGCATTGGTGAGATCAAGCGAATAGACGCGGACGCTCACCGAGACTTCCCTTTGCATCACTCGATTGACAGAGGCCAGATATCGTCCCACCCGACCAAGGATCATGGGGCGATCCGTGACCGTGACCGTTCCGGCTTCCGGATTGGCGAACACGACTCCATGGAGGGTGAGCATCGACTTGAGGTTGGCCACGAGTCGGCTCCAAAAATTATTGTGTTGGGCCTGCGTCACGGTCTGGCTGCTCGTCTCGCTGGCACCGCCCGTGGCACCCCCTTGGCTCCCCAGGTCACTTTGATTGGTGAGCACCAAGGACGTTCCCATCGAACCGGGCAGGACGGCGAGTGTAAACACCCGGGTTTCGTAACGAAAAAATCGGATGGCCCCTTTCCACCAACGCCATGAGAGTCCATAATGGGCGGCGATTTTGTCGAGAAGCCCGGACAGGACCCCCCGGTAGCTGATCCGCATGACCCGGCCGGTTGCCCGCAACAGCGCCCGCTGGGTTTCCTGCTGTCCGTTTTTGCTTTGTTGCTGCTCAAGCAGTGCACCCAACCGGACCGGCAGGCCGGAAAGCTCGGAAATCCGGTCGATCAGCTGGTAGAGATAGAGATGACGGGTGACGAAGGTAACCGTCTCGTGAAAAACCGGCGGACGAGCATGGGACCGGATCAAGGGAATGGGTCGGCCGCTGCCGAAGTAGTAGCCGCTGTGGATATGCAGTGCCCGGGGCGCGAGCTCCCGGGATTGCCGGGTTGCCAGACCGGATAGCCGTCTTCGGGTTGGGGCCACCGAAGAATGACCGGGATGGACCATGGCACAACTGGAAAGC
>JAKATI010000051.1 GCA_021828045.1 Pseudomonadota bacterium
AGAGCCGGCCGGTCGTCGCTAGTGTAGGCGATCTTTCCCGAGACTGCCAACTTGAATCCGGGTGGAATCGGCTTCCCGTCCTGCCCTACGATGAGAGGATCCCTTACACTGTAGGGAGATCGTCCGGAGCCTTTCCATGACCCGTCCCTTCCAGGACCACTATCCCGACGAGTGGAGCCACTGTTACGGCTGCGGCCGTCTCAATGAAAGGGGCCATCACGTCCAAAGTGTCTGGGCAGAGGGCGACCAGTCGGTGTGCGAGTTTCGTCCCGAACCGTGGCATACCGCGCTGCCGGGCTACGTCTACGGAGGTCTTCTGGCCTCGGTCATCGACTGCCACGCGACCGGGACTGCGGCCGCCTATATCGACCGGCTGGACCGGGATCGCAACCCACGTCCCTATCCCCGGTTCGTCACTGCCTCGCTCACGGTTGACTTCCTCAAACCGACCCCGCTGGCACCGTTTCAGGTCACCGGAAAAATCCTGGAACACCACGGTCGACGGGTGGTCGTGGCCTGCACCGTTCAGTCGGGGACAGACCCTGCGAGGACGGTCGAGGCCCGCGTCACGGTGGTCCGGATCCCGGACAGCGGATGGCCAGCACCCACGCGGCCGGACTGAGCGCAGGAACATGTTGCCCCACGTCCTGCTCACGTTTTTTGATCTCGGACACCGTTTTGGAGAATGGGTCCACACCTACCGTGCCTGGATTTACCCAATCCTGTTCCTCATTCTGTTCGCCGAGACCGGACTCATCATCCTGCCGTTCCTGCCCGGCGACTCCCTGCTCTTGGTTACCGGTACGCTCGTTGCCCAAGGAACCCTGTCAGCCCCTCCCGCCCTGCTTGCCCTGCTCGCGGGCGCCATTCTCGGCAACCTGTCGAACTATGCCCTGGGGATCTGGGCCGGGCCCAGGGTCTTCCACTCTGAACGGTCACGTTGGTTCAACCCGAGCCACCTCCACGAGGCCCACGATTTCTTCCAGCGTTACGGTGCCTCCACGATCGTGATCGGCCGTCTGATCCCGATCATCCGCACTTTTGTCCCTTTCGTGGCCGGTATCGGACGGATGAGCCGTCCGCGTTTTGCACTCTACACGCTTTTGGGAGGCGGTCTCTGGGTTGGCCTGCTGTTCGGTGCGGGTTACTACTTCGGGAACGTCCCCGTGGTGCGTGCCAACCTCCTCTGGGGCATCCTGGCCATCGCCGGTCTTTCGGTCATTCCCGTGGCCGTTCACGGGCTTCGGTCACGCCGGCGCCGGACCACGTTCCGGAAAGCCGATGCCGTGGTGTCGGAAACTCAGGATTCCTGACGGGTCAGCCGGGGCGGGTCGATCTTGCCGGGGTGGACGGATGAGCCCGGACCTGGCGCCGTATTCTGCATTTCGAGCGCCACCCGCCAGTGGCCGGCCTGACGTTTCCACAGGGTGACATAACTGCCGTAGATGACCGTGGGGTGACCACTCGTCGTACGCCCCGTCACCTCGTAGTGCCCCCAACTGACCCCGAGCCGGCCGCGGGTTGACGACAGGGCGCGGTGCGGAGACCAAGTGAGGAGAGAGGGGACTCCCTGAGGAAGCTGCAAAAGAATCTGGTGCCGGCCCCGGATGGGCTCAGCCCGGGCTGCAATCAGCAGGGCATCCCGCAGCAAGTACCGGTGATAGGCCCACGGTAGTCCGTGGCGGACCGCAGCCAGTGCAAAGGCCCGGTCCGTTTTGAGGATCGCAAGATCGCGTGCGCGTCGCACCATCTGTGGCGATGAAGTGCACCCGCCCAAAAGCAAGCTCATGCCCGTCAACAAGAGGAAAGGGATACTTTTTATGGATCTGGGTGTCGCGGTGAGCATGAACCTGCCCCCTGAACCAGGTTCTGTCATTATATCGGGAATCGGCAAAAGGGCCAACCAATGGGAGAAGCAGGTCCGGTTGCGGGACCCGGCATCTCTGGGGTGGGCCGGCCGAGAGGAGGAGCATGAAAACACCCGGGCTCAGGGTCGAGGATCGTGCCCCAGAGCACATCCAAGCAGACAGCCGGGAGCCCACCCAGCCAGTCGTCCCGTCCGGATGCTCCCGTGCGGGCTCCATAAAGGGCCCGAGGCGGATCGTGGAGAGGAGTCATCGACGTGAGTGAAATCGTTCCTCGCAAGCCCATTGAAAATCCCAGCATGCCCCAACCCGGAGCCGTGTTTGCGGAACAGCAGCGACGGGCACTCGAGTGGCGTCACTCCACTGCGACTTTCCGCCGGTCCCGATTGAACCTGCTCGAGCAGGCCATTGAGAGGCACCATCGGCAATTGCGCAAGGCATTGGAGGCCGACCTGCACAAACCCGGACCGGAAACGGACCTTTCGGAAATCCTGCCGGTCATCGCCGAAATCCGTCATGCCCGGCGTCACTTGTCCGAGTGGATGAAGCCCCGGAAGGTCGATCCCGTTCGACTCCTCCCCGGGACGTCCGCGTGGATCCGCCATGAGCCGAGAGGAACCTGCCTCATCCTGGCACCCTGGAACTACCCGGTTGCCCTCACGCTGGGCCCCCTGACTTCCGCACTGGCGGCAGGGAATACGGTGATGCTCAAGCCCTCGGAGTTTGCGCCGGCTACGGCTGCGGTCATTGCGGAACTGGTACAGGAGACTTTTCCACCAGCGGAAGTCGCCGTCTTTCCGGGAGACGCCACCCAGGCATCGGCCCTGCTCGATCTGCCCTTTGACCACATTTTCTTCACAGGCAGCCCCGCAACCGGCCGGATCGTGATGGCAGCCGCCGCCCGTCACCTTACCTCCATCACCCTGGAACTCGGCGGCCGCTCACCAGCCATCGTGGATGCCACTGCCGACCTGGCATCGGCAGCCCGAGCGATCGCGTGGGGAAAATGGACCAACTGTGGCCAAACCTGCATTGCACCCGATCACCTCTTTGTCGAGGAAAGTATCCGCGAACGCTTCGTTTCCGCACTAACGACCGAGATCACGGCGCTCTACGGTCCGGACTGCAGGATGAGCCCGGATTACGGACGGATCATCAACGCCCTGCACTTCGAACGTCTTGCCGGGCTCCTCGAGGACGCGATCCGCCGGGGGGCACAACAGATCGGGGCTCCGATCGTGGCCGGCGAACGACTGATCCCCCCCACCCTTTTGACCGGAATCCGGCCGGGGAGTGCCATTCTCGAAAACGAGATCTTCGGTCCATTACTCCCGATCCTCGAGTTCAAAAACCTGGATGAGCCGCTGGCCGCGATCAACGACCAGCCCAAACCATTGGCCCTCTACATCTTTTCCCGGAGACAAGCCACGATCGATCGCATCGTGCGGGAAACTTCCTCAGGCAGTGTCGGTATCAACACCACCTTGCTCCAGTTTCTCCACGGCAACCTGCCGTTCGGGGGAATCGGGGGATCCGGCATCGGCAAGAGTCACGGTTTCTTCGGATTCCGGACCTTGAGCCACGAACGGGCCATCCTGCAGGACCGGTTGTTTCTCACCCGTCTCTTGTCACCACCCTACTCCCGGTGGGTTCGCAAAGGGATCCAAGTCCTTCAAAAACTGGCCTGACCCGAGCAGGCCTCCACTGGTTTGCATCACCCTGCCGGGGCCGTTAGACTGGGATCATGTCCTTCTCTCTCGCCCAGCGGACCCGCGGGGACATCCCCATCCGGCTCCGCCGCGTGCTGACCGAGCTTTCGTCGATCCTCGTCGGGAAAGACGAAAAGATCAGGCTTGCCTTGACCTGCCTGCTCGCGGGTGGCCACCTTTTGATCGAGGATATTCCGGGTGTCGGCAAGACGCTCCTCGCCCGGGCCCTGGCCCGCATCCTGGGTCTTCCCTTCCACCGCATCCAGTTCACGAGCGATCTCCTTCCGGCGGATATCATCGGGACATCCATTTTCAACCCGGAGACCCGGTCTTTCCGCTTCGATCCCGGCCCGCTCTTCACCTCCCTTTTGCTTGCCGACGAGATCAACCGTGCCACGCCCCGGACCCAAAGTGCGCTGCTGGAAGCCATGGAAGAGAACCAGGTGACCGTCGACGGCGAAACCCGACCCCTGCCGCAGCCGTTTTTTGTCATTGCGACGGAGAACCCGCTGCAGCAAACCGGAACCTATCCCTTGCCCGAATCCCAGCTGGACCGCTTTCTCATGTGCCTCACGCTCGGCTACCCGGATCCAGAATCCGAAGCCCGGCTCTGGCAGGGGCTGGATCCGGAACAGCACCTGCAACAGCTCGACCCGATCCTGGATGCGAATGAGGTTCTCAAGCTGCAGGCCGGGATCAAGGCGATGCCCGTCGCCGATTCCATGATCACCTACCTCGGACAACTGGTCATCCGAAGCCGGGAATCCGGCCAGTTCGACTGGGGACTCTCCCCGCGCGCCGGCTTGGCCCTCCTCTCCGCAGCCAAGGCCCACGCTTGGCTCTCCGGTCACACCGGCATCTGGCCGGATGACCTCCAGGCCGTTTTCCCTGCGGTCGCCGCCCACCGGCTGGAACCGGGACGGGCGACGACGGACCGGCACGAATCCATCGAATCCTTCCTGCGGACGATCCCCGTTCCCTGAGGAGGAAGCATGTCCATCCCACGCATCCGACGGGGCCAGGAGGAACCGGATGCAGGCCGGGTTCCGACCGGCTCCGCGGAATTTTCCCGCCAGACGGTCCCGTACCGGAAAACCTACATCCTTCCCACCCCCTTCGGCCTGGCCTTCGCACTCATGCTGGCTGCATTGTTTCTCGGTGCCATGAACTACAACAACAACATGGCCTTCCTCCTGGCCTTCCTCCTGGCCGGAACCGCACTGCTCAGCATGTCGCGTGTCCATGGCAACCTGGTCGGACTCGTCATCCATCCGGAACCGCCGGCTCCCGTTTTCGCCGGCGAGAACCTGCCTCTTGTCATCCATCTCGAAAACCCCTCGTCACTGCCCCGTCTGGGTCTCGTTTTGCGGACGTCCCACCTCGCCGAACCGGGTCGTGCTGTCGATCTCCCTGCCCACAGTTCCCTGACTCTCACCTTGTCTGTCCCGACCCGGATGCGAGGCTGGTTTGCCCCGCCCAGCCTCCGGCTCGAGTCGCGCCGTCCCTTCGGGCTTTTCGTCGCCTGGATCCGGCTCCCCCCCTTGCCTCCGACCGTCATCTACCCCGTCCCGGCCAATCCCGCACTGCCACTTCCACCGCCCTCCACCGGATCCGGCTCCAGGCGGCCCGATCAGGCCGATGTCGAGGATTTCCAGGGACTCAGGCGGTACCGGCCCGGAGACACCCTCCGCCACATTCACTGGCCGGCCTATGCGCGGGGAGGCGGACTGCTCACGAAACGCTTCGAGGCTCCCCCGACCGAAACCCGGATCCTCAACTGGCTCGAGACCCCGGGCCGCCTGGAGGAACGTTTGTCGCACCTCACACGGTGGATCATCGAACTCGAGGCCGCATGCTGCCCCTACGGGTTGGTATTGCCCAACCTGAATGAGCCGCCGCAGTGCAACCCGGACCATCACCAACGCTGCCTCACGGCGCTCGCTCTCTACCCGGAGCCTCCGCCATGAGAGGGATGCGATCCGGACCCGCCGGCGAAGGCGGAGCCTCCGCCAACTCACCCGTGCCCGGACTGTTCATCACCCTCGCACTCGTCTGGCTTCCCCTGTTCCGCGAGCTCCCGGCCTGGATGGTCGGCTCCGCTGGCCTGATGCTGATCGCCCGTCTCCGCCGGCCATGGCCCGGGCAGCGACCGTCACTCTGGATCCGTCTCCTTCTGATCGGAGTGGGTCTCGCCTTTGTCTTGATCACCTTTCACGGGTTGAATGGAGCTCTTCCAGGCTCGGCCCTGCTCCTGCTCATGGCGGCACTCAAGGCCTTCGAGAGCACCTCGCTACGGGATCTCCGGATCCTCGTACTGATCGGGTACTTTGAAATCGGTGCCGATCTCTTCCTGAGCCAGGCGCCCATCGTCGTCCTGTATCTCGCCGTTGTCACCCTGCTCCTCACGGCCCTCTGGCTCCACCTCGAATCCGGGCGTGAGAAAGGCGGTCCCTGGTCCGCCTGGCGCGAAGCCCTGGGTTGGCTGATCCGGGCCCTTCCCACCGCGCTCATCCTCTTTTTTGTCTTTCCCCGGATTCCGGGCCCGCTCTGGGGGCTCGGACCCGCCTCCACCCACCCGCTCGGGCTTCCACGCCATCTCGACCCCGGTTCCCTGAACCGGATTGTTCTCTCTCACCAGATCGTTTTCAGGATCCGGTACCGGGGTCCGCCCCCTCCCCGGACCGATCGCTACTTCCGGGGTCCGGTATTCAACCACTTCACCGGAACCACCTGGCTGCCCGGACGGACCACCCACCTGCCGCCGCCTCGGACCACCCGGCTTTTCGGCGCAGCCTATCGCTACCGGATCACCCTGGAGCCGACAGAAACACGAGCGCTCTACGCACTCGACTTCCCCGTGGATTGGTCCATCGCGGCCCGTCTCGATTCACTCTTCGAACTGCGAGCACCTTTTCCAATCCACCGCCTGACCCATTACGAGGCCATTTCCTATCCCGACCTGCGCATGGAACACCTGCCCGAGATGACCCGTCTGCGCGACCTGGCCCTGCCGATCGGAGCAGATCCGAAAAGCCGGGCGCTTGCCCTCCATTGGCGGGAAAAGGACCCCCACTCCCGCGCCATCATCAACCGGGCCCTGTCCTTTTTCCACAACCAGCCGTTCTACTACACCCTGCATCCGCCCCTCCTCACCAAGACCAACCCCATTGATGATTTTCTTTTCCGGACCCGGCGCGGATTCTGCCAGCATTACGCCTCTGCTTTCGCATTCTTGATGCGCGCAGCCGGCATTCCGGCCCGCGTCGTGACGGGCTTTGTGGGAGGCCACTACAATTCCATCGGCGGCTTTTATGTGATCCGGGAATCGGATGCACATGCCTGGGATGAAGTCTGGATCCATGGTCGGGGCTGGATGCGGGTGGATCCCACCCAAGCCATCGCGGTCAGCCGGGTCAGTCCCGGTGCCCGGGCGGTGTTGTCGGGCCACCTGCGCCTGGCCGGACTGGAACTTCCCGACCAGGGACTTTGGCTCCACTTGCAGACCAGCTGGGATGCTTTCGATGCAATCTGGGACCGTTGGGTTTTGGGATATGGCCCCCGTCTCCAGGAACGTCTCCTGCACGATGTGGGATTCGGTCTGGCGCAGACTGCCGAGTGGGCTGGATTCATCTTGATCGCACTCGGCTTCCCGTTCTTCCTGAACCGTCTCCGTTGGCCGAACGGCTTCCGGAGGTCACGACGGATCGAGGAAAAGGCTTGGCAAAGGCTCTTGAGGAGAATGCGACCCTGGGGAATACCCAAAGCCTGGGAGCCCCCCATGGTCTTCGCACGCCGCATGAGCGTCCAGCTCATCGCGGACAAAGGACAAGACTTTCTTGCCCTCGCCCACCGCTATTCCGATCTCCACTACCAAAACGACCCGCTCCCGGAAGAGGTCCGGCGCTTTGCCGAAGCGGCTTCCCGCTACGATCCCGGTCCAGGCCCCGCCCGGGCTGAAAAGAAACCAACCCAAGGGGATGCCCAGGCCACCCCCGATTCGAAATGATGACGCCTCAAGCCCTAAAACCGGATTCCCGGTACGCAACAACGACGGGAATCGGAAGCGCTTCCTTCTGAACCAACCCAATACGACGCTCCCTTTTCTGTGGTAGCTTCCCCACTTGTCGGAACGGCTTTCCTGTGCGGAACGGAGGCAACGTGAACCGGTTTCGATCTGTCGTCTTCCTCTGTGGACTGGCCGTGGCACTGACCGGCCCGCCCGTCCTGGCACGAAGGTCATTGCCGATTTTGCTGCTTCCACCCCCCCACTACCAGCGACTGGGAGCACTCGGCGAAAAAGGCTATCTCCGTCGCGTTCAGGGCATGGCCACGGAACGGGCCCTGCTGCTCCGCTGGGAACGGCAGGCGCTACGGCTCGGGGCGAGTGCCCTGCTGCTTCGGCCCATCTGTCATGCTCCATCTTGCCTCACGTTTGGACCCGAGGAGGCGGTTGCGATCCGGACGAGTGCCCCCCTCTGCAGGCTCCCTTTTCAATGCTGGTCGATTGGAGATCTCCTCTTCACCCGCAGGGACTGGCTCAGGCACTACTGGCACACATGGCGCATGATCCGGCGGCGGCGGCTTGCCTTTGGTCTCAGCATCGCAGTCCCATCCGCGACGCATGGATTCAAGGCCCAACGCCTCTCACCGGTCACAAGCCGGCTCCGGGGCCCCTTGTGGAGAGGAGGGAGCCTCGTCCATTCTGCCTGTCCTCCTCGCGCGCTTCTCGAGCTGCCCGTCCTGTCAACCCCGGTGGTTGTTCGCCTCAGTCGATTGGGACAGGTGCCAGTCGATCTCCAAGGCGAACGGCATATCCCGCCGACCCGTCTCGCCGTCGCCCGCTATGGCCGCCCTCCCGCCCTTGTGGATGCGACCCTGTCATTGATCCGCATCCTGCGACACCTGCGATTCAGCGTCCGATCCACGGGGACCATGCCCGCGGAACTCCTCCTGGACTGGCATATTGTCCCGTTACGTGGCGGTCAACCGCTCCCGGCAGGCCTGCTCTGCCGGTATCCGGCTTATCCCGCCTCCTATTGGAGTCGAGGCATTGCGGCGATGCATCTCCGCTGGACCCGCTATGCCCTCCAGGAAAACGGCGAGCGCGAAGTGATCCTCATCAATCCAGTCGCGCTCCGTCGCAACCCCCGCCGTCCTTAGAGGGTGCCGGCCAAGGCTTCGCCTTCGCGCCAATCAACCTGGTGCAGGAAATAGGCCCCCACCACGAAAAGCACCACAATGCTGCCGATGGCCACCCGTGCGTTGCCGCTCCAGCGTTCCGTGAGCGCCACGAGGAGGGGGCCGAGAATGGCGGAAAACTTCCCGACCGTACCATAAAAACCGAAAAATTCGGCTGATTTTTCCCGCGGAATGAGCCGGGCGTACAGGGATCGGGACAGCGCCTGGGTCCCTCCCTGAACGAGCCCGATCACACCCGCCAAGGCATAAAACTCAATCACATTGGTCATGAACACCGCCGCCAGCGTAGCCAGCACATAGATCCCGATCCCCCAGGACAGCGCACGGAGCGCCGAGGTGCGCCTCCCGATCCAGGCGAATCCGAATGTCGCAGGAAAGGCCACGGCCTGGGTCAGGAGGATCGCGACGATGAGGCTCGAGGAGGGGAATCCCAGGCTCAACCCATAACTCACCGCCATCCGGATGATGGTATTGATGCCATCGATGTAACACCAGTACGCCAAAAGGAAGACCGAGACCTGTCGCAGCTTCCGAACCTCCCGGAACGTGGTCCGGAATTGGTTCCAGCCGTCCCGAACGATCCTCCATCCAACACTCGGCGACCGACGGGAAGAGCGTCCTCTGTCGATCAGCAGAGGCAGGGCGAACAGGGCCCACCAGACGGCCACATCCGCGAAGACGAAACGGAGAGCCACCAGACGGTTTGCCATGCCAAAAAACGCCGGATGGCTCACCACGAAAATATTTCCGGCAAACAGCAAACCGCCACCGAGGTAGCCGGCGGCATATCCGGTGCAGGAGACCTGGTCCATCTCTTGGGGGCGGCAACGATGCGGAAGAAGTGAGTTGTAGAAGGCATTGCCGCCGGAATAGCCGACCAGGGCAACCGAGAAGATCGTGAGTGCAACCAGCCACTGGCCACGGCCCACCAGATCCAGGGCGGCCGTGGACAGGATCCCCAGCCCCGCACAGACCGCGAGCCCCCGCGTCCGGGCGTCCGCACGGTCGGCCAGCGCACCCAAGAGCGGCGCCCCCAGCGCGACCACGACAGCCGAGAGACTGGTCGCGACGCCGAGTCGGGACAACGCCTTCCCGGGGTTGCCCGAACTCCAGAAATGGGTCAAGAGGACCGGGAAAAAGGCCACCATGATGGTGGTGGCAAACGCCGACTCCGCCCAGTCATAGAGTACCCAATGCCGGATGGCTGCCTGCCTCAACAGGATGCGCAAAGCGCGAACGCCCGGCAGCATGCTTCCGTCCTGTCCGATTTTGCTCACGCGCGGATCCGTTCCCGGGTCGATGCCAGCCGGATACCCGGATGCCGCTCCTGGGTCAGGTCCAGGTGAACCCGGTTGGGTGCCAGGTAGACCAGGCCCTCCAGATGGTCGTACGCCAGATGGGGAGCCAGCTGGTTTTTGAAAACGGCCAGTGTTCCGCCCTCCCCCTCGACCCAGCGGGCCGTCACGATGGGCAGAGACTCGAAACGGCAGCGGACCTGGTACTCATCCGCGAGGCGGGCTGCCACCACATCGAACTGCAACGGTCCGATGGCGCCCACGATCCAATCCTGGCCTTCCAGGGGCCGGAAAAACTGGGCAGCTCCCTCCTCCGCCAATTCTCCCAGCCCGCGAGCCAGGGTCTTGGACCTCAACGGATCCTCCAGCACGATCCGGCGAAACCATTCGGGTGCGAAATCCGGGATTCCGGAAAAAGTCAAGCGTTCTCCCTCGGTGAAGACATCGCCAATACGGATCGTCCCGTGGTTGGGCAGGCCGAGAATATCTCCCGCGACGGCCTCATCCGACTGGCTTCGGGTATTGGCAAAAAAGGTACGTGCGTCGGAAATCTTGATTTCCCGTCCGGTTCGGACCTGGAACCATCGCATGCCGGGCCGGTAGCGGCCCGAACACAGCCGGACAAAGGCCATGCGGTCGTGATGTTGGGGATCCAGGTTGGCCTGGATCTTGAACACAAAACCGGTGAGTGTGGGCTCCTCCGGCTGAACGGTCCTCTCGCCTGCGGGTTGGGGTCGGGGCGAAGGGGCAAACTCGCAGAAGGCATCCAGCAGCGGACGGACACCGAACCCGCTCAGCGCCGAGCCGAAAAAGACCGGTGTCACAAGTCCCTCGCGATAGTCGGCTGCCTCCCAGGACGGAGCCAGGGCCCGAACCAGGTCCATCTCCTCCCGAAAGGCATGGGACCCATCGCCGAGAAAAGCTTGTCCTTCCCCGCTTGCCCAGCCCTCGATCCGCCGTTCGTTCCCGGCCCGTTCCGGGTCCTCCGCCTCGTAGACCGAAAAATGATCCCCGCGAAGGTCATAAAGACCGCGAAACTCGCGGCCACGTCCAACCGGCCACGTCAGGGGAACCGTCACAAGTCCCAGCTTGCCTTCGATATCGTCCAGAAGAGCCAACGGTTCCAGGCTGTCCCGGTCGAGCTTGTTGATGAAGGTGAGGATCGGTGTCTGACGGCGGCGCGCGACCTCCATCAGCTTGAGCGTCCTCTCTTCGACACCCTTCGCGGCATCAATCACCATGAGCGCGGAATCGACCGCGCTCAGGGTCCGGTAGGTGTCCTCGGAAAAATCCTCGTGCCCGGGGGTATCCAGCAAGTTGAACAGGCAGTCCCGGTACGGAAACTGCATCACCGAGGTCGTCACCGAAATCCCGCGTTCCCGTTCAAGCCGCATCCAGTCCGAATGGGTATGGCGCCGCACCCGCCGGCCCTTGACCTGGCCGGCCAGC
>JAKATI010000052.1 GCA_021828045.1 Pseudomonadota bacterium
TTGATCCACCCGGAGGCCACCGACCACCTGGACCGGAGCCTTGGGCTGATCCGGGAGCAGGGATGCGAGGCCGGGCTCGTCTTCAATCCGGCCACTCCCCCCACCGTCCTGCCCTATGTGGGGGACCGTGTGGAACACCTTCTTGTCATGACGGTCAATCCGGGTTTCCCGGGCCAGGCGTTCCTGCCGGGAGTCTTGCCCAAGATCCGGGAGATCCGGAGCTGGATCGACAGCCACGACGGCTTGTGGGTCCTTGAGGTGGACGGTGGCATTCACCCGGGGACCATTGCCCAGGCGCATGCCGCCGGGGTCGAGCGTTTTGTGGCGGGATCGGCCCTCTTCGGTACCCGCGATCGGGCCCGGGCCTGGGCCGAGTTGCATGCGGCGCTCGAGCGGCCTCCTGCCGATCCAAAGGATGTGCGGCCGGCGTTCCGGCATCCAAAACCTGCGATAATGGACAAGGTTCCAGGCGGTCAATAGACCCGGTGCATCGCTTTGGAGGAAAACCAAGATTGGTCCACCCCACCCAGAAAGTCCGGCTCAATGGTTTCAATAACCTGACGAAGACGCTCAGCTTCAACATCTACGACATCTGTTACACCAAAACCGAGGAACACCAGCGGGCCTACATCAGCTACATCGACGAGGCCTACAACGCCGAACGGCTGACCCAGATCCTGACCCACGTCTCCGAAATCATCGGCGCCAACGTGCTCAACTGCTCCCGGCAGGATTACGATCCCCAAGGAGCCTCGGTCACCATGCTCATTTCCGAGACGACGGCCGGTACCGATGCGGCTGCCCAGAGCGAACTCGAAACTCCGGGCCCCCTGCCGGAGGGAGTCGCCCTGCATCTCGACAAGAGCCACATCACCGTCCATACCTACCCGGAAAGCCACCCGGACAACGGGATCAGCACATTCCGTGCCGATATCGATGTCTCCACCTGTGGACGGATTTCACCCTTGCGGGCACTCAACTATCTCATCCACAGTTTCGAGTCCGATCTCGTCATGGTGGATTACCGGGTGCGTGGTTTCACCCGGGACATCCATGGGCAAAAGCTCTTCATCGACCACCACATCAACTCGGTCCAGAATTTCATGTCGCGGGACACCCGCGAGCGTTACCAGATGGTCGACGTCAACGTCTATCAGGAGAATATCTTCCATACGAAGATGATTCTCAAGGAATTCGAGCTTTCGAACTATCTGTTCGGTACGGAAAGCGAATCCATTGCGCCCGACGAGGCCGAACGGATCCGGGATCGCGTGAAGACGGAAATGCTGGAGATCTTTTATGGACGAAACATGAAACGGGGCTCCCTGGCCGCGATTCGGCGGCTTGACCCGGTCACCCTCTCCGCCGGGCCTCAAAACAAGTAAGAACCGTAGACCAGGGCACGCGAGGTCCAGTGCATGAGTCGCCGGACGGGAGTCGGCAGCGCCCCTCCGCCCGCGGCCCGGGCCCACGCGCCGTGCGCGACCTCCTCTTCCCGCATGCGGTCCAGGATCCGGCGCGTTGCTTCGTCTTCGGGCGGTAGGCGTCCCAAATGGTCCGTGAGATGGGATTCCACCTGGGCCTCGGTTTCCACGATGTAGCCCAAGCTGGTTGTTCGTCCCAGGGAACCGGCCAGAAGCCCGCTCAGGAACGCGAGGCTGTACCACAGCGGGTCGAGGTCGCTCGGATGGCCACCCAGTTCGGCCAGCCGCCTCTCGCACCAGACGAGATGACGGTGTTCCTCTTCGCCAGCCTGGAGGAGCCGCTGGGACAGCTCCGGGTCATCGCACGCCGTGAGGGCCTGGGCCCGGTACAGGGCCTGCGCCGCCACCTCTCCCGCGTGGTTCACCCGGAGCAATCGGACACTGCGCTGCCGCCAAGCAGGGCCCGGGTCTCGGTTGGGGGTGGATCCCCGGGTCAAGACCCAGCGTGCGTGGTCGATTTCCCCGATCAGCCGGTCGCGGAGACTACGAGCCATCTAGAACGGAATGAGGGCGTAACCCTGGTTTTCATAGAGGATGAGCGTGCTGGGCCCGCTCGGTGCGACCCCGATGTGGGGCCAGAGGGAGGCGGGTGTGAATTTCCAGCCGGCCAGGGCGACGCCGCAGACATAGAAATGCACCCCGCCCCGGAGGAGAGCGGAGACCAGTGGGCCGTTCGGGTTGGGTCGGCCGAATCGTTTCTCGTAGGCTGCATTGGAGAGCGCGGCGGGAATTGCGCCTCCATCGAAAACCACGACAAAGTGCAGATTGCGGAAAGGCACCCGTTCCGCTTTGAAAATGTTGAGCATGCGTGCCACCCGGCCGAGTTCGGGATCGGCTTGGGTCTTGTTGACGATGGCTTGCGGAATGTAAAAAATGGCATGGTATTGCCGGGTGCGCGGGAGCAGCGCGCTTTCATGGGGCCAGAGGTGGATGGCTCCATATCCGGGGATTGCCGGCGTCGTCCAGAAAGGGGTTCGTCCCGGTGTCTTCAGGGCACCGGCCGAGGCTACGGAGGTGGCCAGGATGAATCCCGCCACGGTCGCAAGAGCAAAGCGTTTCATGGGCATTCTCCCGGGGGTCAACGGAAGCATTCTAGCAATTCCCCGATGGGGAGGGCTTCGCGGAGGGATTTCCGAGTGCTGCATCCAGGATCTCGACCGGATGTTGCACCGGGATGGCGAGTCGCGCCCCACGAAGTGCGGTCTCGAGTTGCATCCGGCAGCCGAGGTTGGTGGTCACGATCCGGTCTGGGTGGGGTTGGGGCAATGCCGCGAGGAGAGTCGCGGCAAAGCGGTCGGCCCATTCGGGACGGTCGAGGAGGTAGCTTCCGGCTCCTCCACAACAACCCATGGGCAGCTCAAAGGGGAGAAGGATGGCTTCGCCAATGTGTCCGAGCAGTCGTTCTGCAGCGCGGGGGTTTCTGACCTGGGCGGACTGCGAACAGGGGACATGAAGCGCGATCCGCTGGCTTTTGGCGAACGCGGCTTGGATTCCTTCGGGCCATTCCCGGACAAGGAAGGCAGTCAGTTCGAAGACCTGATTGGCAAGTCCCCGGGCTTCCTGCCAGCAGCCGCTGTCTGCGACCAGCAGGGGAATCGAGGGGTCCAGACGGGAGCGGGCCTTCTGCTGCTGTCGTAACGCGCGCGTTTCCATACCGGAATGGCGGGCGAGTGCCCCACAGCAAAGCGGGCTTTCCGGAATCTCGACCGGGTGCCCCCAGCGGGTGAGGACCCGCGTTGCGGCGTCGTATAACGCAGGCGACCAGAGGCTCGAGAAGCAACCGGCCAAAAGCGCAACCCGGCCTGCAGGAGGGCCGGCGGGGAGCCATTGCCCTTTTTGAACCGGCTTTGGGGGATAGGGGCTGGGCAGGAGACGGAATGGCCGCCCGCCCGGGCCGGCCAGGATCCTCCCGAGAACGCTGGGCAGACCGGTCCGGGCCAGGATCCGGAGGAGCCGGTCGAAGAACCGGAGACGGTCCGGGTGTTCTGCAAGGCCGATGGCCAGATGTCCCAGGGAGAAACGGCGCCGGGCCGGCAGCACGGTCCGGACCCGGTCGATCAGGTCTCCGTAGGGGACGGAGGCCGGGCAGACGGCCTCGCAGGCAAGACAGCCCGTGCAGTGATCCAGTGCAGCCACCACCGTGGGATCGAAACCCACTTCCCCGCTCTCCAGTGCTTCCATGAGCCGGATCCGTCCGCGCGGAGACTCGCTTTCAAGGGCCGTGAGCCGGTAGGTTGGGCAGTGGGGCAGACAGAGCGCGCACTTCACGCACTGGTCCGTCCGCTCGAGGCCGTAGCGGCCGGGTGCCAGAGAGGGGGAGTCGGTCATCGGGTGTCCGGTCTCGGTTTGGATACAATACTAGATCCTTGGATCCTTGAGGTGAAGCATGAAAGGGACCGCGCCCAGGGGTCCGAGTGGGGTGCTCTTGGATGGTCGACACCCCCGAGTGGTCCGAGGGCTCGTTCATGCCCCATGAGCTTTTCGGATTGCGGCTCGTTGCCCGCCGCCCGCTCACGCCCCGCGTCTTGGAGCTCCGGTTTGCGCGCGTCGATGGACACCCCTTCGACTATATCCCCGGGCAGTTCATCACGTTGCACCTTCCCGGTCCCGAGGGAGAACTTCGCCGCAGCTACAGCATTGCCTCGTCCCCGGAGGAAGCCACCGAGACCGGATCGATCGCCATCGCAGTCACTGAGGTTCCGAACGGCCGTGCCTGCCGTATCCTGTTCGGCCTGTCGGCCGGTGAGGTTGTGCAGGCATCCGGCCCGTTCGGTCGCTTTATCCTGAGGGACGATCCCGGCATGGACTACCTGCTTGTGGCAACCGGAACCGGCGTCTCGCCCTACCGGGCCATGTTGCCCAGCCTGGGCCAGCGTCTTGCCAGATCGGGCCGGGAGATCCGGCTCCTGCTTGGGGTGCGCGGCCCCGATGAGGTGCTGTACGGCCAGGATTTCCTGGATCTCGCGCAAGCCCTTCCCGCCTTTGGATTTACCGCCTGCCTGAGCCGCTTCCTGTCCGATCCCCCGCGGTCCCACGAGCGCAAAGGCTATGTCCAGGAGACCCTGCAATCATTGCCCTTGGATCCCCGTCGGCAGGTGGTTTATCTTTGCGGGAACCCGGAGATGATCGATGCGTCGCTGGCCTACCTCAAGTCGCTGGATTTTGCCCTCCCGGCAATTCGACGTGAGAAATACCTCTCCGCAAACTAGGCGTCCCCGCCACGGTGGGAGGGATGCCGCGTAATGAACTCACTGTAGTCGCCCTCCTCGAACAGGACCTGACCCGTTCCATCGAAAGCCAGGATGTGGGTGGCGATGCGGTCGAGAAACCAGCGGTCATGGGAGGTCACGAGGACGGATCCCGGAAAGGCCAGTAGTGCCTCTTCCAGGGCACGCAAGGTCTCGACATCGAGGTCATTGGTGGGCTCGTCGAGGAGCAGTACATTGCCGCCTTCGCGCAGGAGCCGGGCGAGATGGACCCGGTTGCGTTCTCCACCTGCGAGCCGGCTCAGCGGTTTTTGCTGGTCGGGACCCCGAAAGTTGAAGCGTCCCACATAGGCCCGGGAAGCCATGGTGAAACCGCCGACCACGAGCTGGTCCACGCCGTCGGTGATGTATTGCCAGACGGTCTGCGCACCGTCGAGATCCTGACGCAGCTGGTCGACGTGGGCGAGCCGGGTGGTCTCGCCCCGGGTGATCTGCCCGCGGTCGGGTTCTTCCGACCCGGTGATCAGGCGCAGCAGCGTGCTTTTGCCAGCTCCATTCGGGCCGATGATTCCGATGATGGCCCCTCGTTCGACTTCGAAGCTCAGGTGATCGAAGAGCAGCCGGGACCCGTAGCGTTTCCCCACATCCTGGACCCGGATCACGACTTCCCCGAGCCGGGGACCGGGGGGGATGTAGAGTTCACGCGTTTCCTGGCGTTTCTGGAAGTCCCGCGAGCTCAATTCCTCGTAGCGCTGGATCCGGGCCTTGTTTTTGGCTTGCCGGCCCCGGCTGCCCTGACGGATCCATTCGAGCTCGTCCTTGAGTGTTCTCCGGATGGCGGCTTCTTCCCGCGATTCCTGGGCCAGACGAGCCTCCTTGCCGGCGAGCCAGGAGGTGTAGTTGCCTTCCCATGGCAACCCCCGGCCCCGGTCGATTTCGAGGATCCAGCCGACCACGTGGTCGAGAAAGTACCGGTCATGCGTCACCAGGATGACCGTCCCGGGGTAGTCACGAAGCGTTTTTTCGAGCCAGGCGACCGATTCGACGTCCAGATGGTTTGTGGGTTCGTCCATGAGAAGGAGATCGGGCTGGGACAGAAGCAGTCGGCACAGCGCCACCCGTCGGCGTTCCCCGCCCGACAAGGTGGCGATCCGGGCAGTGGGCGCCGGCAGGCCGAGTGCGGCCGAAGCCACCTCCAGGCGGTGTTCCCAGTTCCATCCGTTCTGGTGCTCGATGGAATCCTGCAGGGTGGCCTGTTCGGTGAGCAGGGCATCCATCTGCTCTGGCGTGAGCGGTTCCCCGAGCCTCTGGCTCACGGAATCGAAGCGGGAGAGCAGGGCACGCAGGTCGGAGAGTCCCTCCTCGACGCTTTCCCGCACCGTTTTCTCTCCGTCCAGTTCGGGTTCCTGAGGCAGGTAGCCAATGCGGGTTCCGGGAACCAGGAGCCGTTCCCCCTCGAAATCTGTATCGACTCCGGCCAGGATGCGGAGCAGGGTCGACTTGCCGGCCCCGTTGATGCCGAGAATGCCGATCTTCGCGCCCTGGAGAAAGGAGAGGGAAAGCCCTTCCAGGATCACCCGCTGGGGGGGAACCACCCGGCGCAGTTTCTGTACCGTGAGGAGCGGGGTGGTCACTTCGATCCCGGATGATTGCAGGAAGGACGGCAATTCTGCCACATTCGCGGAGTCTGGGAAGGGCAACGGTCCGGGAGACGGGCGGGGGCGGCTCAGGAAGGCGGTGTGCGTCCCTGGAGAATGCGCTGTTCCAGGTCCCGGATCATGCGCCCCGCGACATCGACCCGCGTTGCCTGCTCGACCCCTTCCAGCCCGGGTGTGGCATTGACCTCGAGCACGACCGGTCCCGAGTCCGTTTCCAGGAGATCCACGCCCGCAACGTGGAGTCCGAGAACCCTTGCCGCCGTCCGTGCCAGGCGGGAGGCACCCGGGTCCGGGCGGATGCGCCGGGCCGAGGCCCCTTGGTGGAGATTGGCACGGAATCCGCCTTTGGGGTTCCTGCGCTCGATGGCTGCGGCGATTTCGTCTCCGATCACGAAATAGCGCAAATCCCGGCCGCGGGATTCGGTCACAAAGCGTTGCACAAGAAAATGCGCCATCAGGGCACGCAGGGTTTCAGTGACGCTTTCCGCGGCCTCGGCGTTTTCCGCGAGCACGACCCCGATGCCTTGGGATCCTTCAATGAGCTTGATGATGAGGGGAGGGGGTGGCAGAAGCCCCAGCAGGTTCGGATTGTCTTCGGGAGCGAAGGCCATGGCGGTTTCCGGTATGGGAATGCCGGCTTCGGCCAAATGCTGCAGCATGCAGAGCTTGTTGCGCGTCCGGAGAATGGCCGCACTGGGATTCTGGACGGTGGCTCCCTGGATCTCGAACTGGCGGACCACCGAGGTTCCGTAGCTCGTAATCGAGGTTCCGATGCGCGGGAGGATCCCATCGATTCCGGTGATCGCACGGCCCTGGTAGTGGACGCCCGAACTCTTTGTGGACAGGGAAAGATAACAGCGGACGGGGTCCAAAATGCGGATCCGGTGGCCGCGTGCACGCGCGGCCTCCGCCAGGCGGCGCGTCGAATACAGATGGGCATAACGGGACAGGAGGATGAACCGCATGTGACCAGCGGGAGTGGATGGAGGGATCCAGTGTAGCCCGGCCGGATCCCGAAAGCCTGTCCGGGAAGACTGCCGGGCGAATTGAGGGGCCTCGACGCTCCTCCGTCGAGGGGCTACAATTGGCGTTGCTGAAGCATCTGCCCGAGACCCGCCATGTCCCCACTCCCCCGCTACGGACGGATGACCTCCCTGGCCGATTACGATCCCGAGCTGGGGCAGGCTGTGGCACGCGAACGGGAACGGCAGGAGCAATACCTGGAACTGATTGCTTCGGAGAACTATGCGAGCCCCCGGGTTCTGGAGGCCCAAGGTTCGGTTTTGACCAACAAGTACGCCGAAGGGTATCCCGGACACCGGTACTATGGCGGTTGCAGCTTTGTGGATGTGGCGGAAAACCTGGCGATCGAACGGGCCCGCGAGCTTTTTGGTGCGGACTACGTGAATGTACAGCCCCACTCCGGATCGCAGGCCAATGCGGCAGCCTATCTGGCGTTGATCCGTCCTGGAGACCGGATCGTGGGCATGAGCCTGGCCGATGGCGGCCACCTCACCCACGGTGCCAAGGTCAGTTTCTCCGGCAAGTTGTTTCAGGCCTTCCAGTATGGCGTCGATCCAGTCACGGGTCTTCTGGACTACGAAACACTCGAGGCCTTGGTTGATCGCGAACGCCCAAAACTCCTGATCGCCGGTTTTTCCGCCTATTCCCGGATTCTTGATTGGGCGCGCTTCCGGGCGATTGCCGACCGGGTCGGGGCATTTCTCGTGGTCGATATGGCGCATGTCGCCGGCCTCGTCGCGGCCGGCCTCTATCCCAACCCGGTGCCGCATGCGGACGTGGTCACCTCGACCACCCACAAAACCCTCCGGGGGCCCCGGGGTGGCCTCATCCTGGCCCGGCAGAATCCGGAAATCGCGAAAAGGCTGGCTGCCATGATTTTCCCGGGAACCCAGGGCGGACCGCTGATGCACGTGATTGCGGCCAAGGCTGTGGCCTTCCGGGAGGCCTTGGAGCCCGAGTTCCGGGAATACCAGGCCCAGGTGGTCGCCAATGCCCGCGTCATGGCGCAGGTGTTTTTGGAACGGGGGTTCAAGGTCGTCTCGGGAGGGACCGACAATCACCTGTTTCTCCTGGACCTGGTCGGCCATCCGCTGACCGGCCAGGATGCCGAGCACCGTCTTGAGGCGGTTCACCTAACCGTGAATAAAAATGCTGTTCCCAACGATCCCCGCCCTCCCCGGGTGACGAGTGGTCTCCGAATCGGCACACCGGCCATGACGACCCGCGGGATGGGAGTGGCCGAATCCCGACGCGTGGCGGAAATCATCATCGATGCCTTGGATCCGGCCACGTTCGCCGTCCGTCAGGACGCACTGCGTGAGGAAGTCACCGGTCTCTGCCGGAGATTCCCGGTTTACGGGTAGGCCGATGCATTGTCCGAGTTGCGGACATGTCGAGACCCGGGTGATCGATTCCCGGCTCTTGAATGACGGGCAGGGAATCCGGCGGCGACGGCATTGCCTCTCGTGCGGAGAGCGATTCACGACGCTGGAGCAGGCGCAATGGGCATACCCGCGGGTAATCAAGCGGGACGGCCGGCGCGAACCGTTCGAGGAGCAAAAAATCCGCGCGGGTCTCCTGCGTGCGCTTGAGAAACGGCCCGTCCCGACGGAAACGCTTGAATCACTGGTCCAGGATCTCCTGCGACGGATCCGGACGGTTGGGGAATCGGAAATCGCGGCACGGCAGATCGGCGAGTGGGTCATGGAAAAACTGCGTGATCTGGATCCGGTGGCCTACGTCCGCTTTGCCTCGGTTTATCGTGATTTCAACGATGTCCATGATTTTCGCAGGGCCATTGACCGGTTGTCCGAGCCTGTGGTCCGGCACGGGAATCGAAAAACCCGCTCCCCCCACTCGTCCTGATTGTCCATGCGGAGTGAGCCGGGTGAATTGCGGGATGCCTTCTACATGGCCGAGGCCTTGGAACTGGCGCGACGGGGATGTTGCACGACGCGGCCGAATCCCTCTGTCGGTTGTGTGATCGTCCGTGAGAACACGGTGGTTGGCCGGGGGTTCCACCGTTTCGCCGGCGGGCCCCACGCGGAAGTCGAGGCGCTCCAGGAGGCAGGTGAAAACGCGCGGGGAGCGACCGTCTATGTCACCCTCGAGCCTTGCGCCCATGTGGGCAAAACCGCTCCCTGCGCCCCCGCGCTGGCTGCAGCCGGCGTCGGCCGTGTCGTCTACGCCGTTGCCGACCCCAACCCGGCCGCGCGCGGAGGGGGGCTCTGGTTGGGCAAGTCCGGTATCCCGACCACGGCAGGTGTCCTGGCACAGGCAGCCCGGGAAATCAACCGCGGCTTCTTCAAACGGTACGAGACGGATTTCCCCTGGGTGACCCTCAAGCAGGCCTCGAGCCTGGATGGCCGGACCGCGCTCGCTTCCGGCAAAAGCCGCTGGATCACCGGAGCGGCTGCTCGGGCCGACGTGCGGCGCCTGCGCGCCCGGCACGGGGCGGTACTGACGGGGTCGGGTACCGTGCTTGCCGACAATCCCCGCTTGTCGGTTCGCGGGGGGGGCGCGGTGATCCATGACGGCCCTGAGCCCCTCCGGGTTGTGCTCGATTCCCAAGCCCAGTCTCCGCCGGACTCCCGAGTTTTCTCTCCCCACCAGGAATCGCTGCTTGTGACGGCTCCCGAAGCCGATGCGCGACGTCATGAGGATGCCGGAATCCCGGTCGTTCGGGTAGCCCAGGGTGGCCGGGGGCTTGACCTCCGTGAGGTTCTGGTTCTTCTGGCCGGACGGGAAATCAACGATCTTCTGGTGGAAGCTGGTCCCACACTCGCGGGATCCTTCATCCGCGAGGGTCTGGTCGACGAATGGTGGTTGTACCTGGCAACCCGCCTCCTCGGTCCGGATGCCCGGCCCCTGGTGGACTTGCCCCGCCTCCATGTCCTTGAGGATGCCTCGGCGTGGCGGACGACCGACCTGCGACGGATCGGGGGCGATTTCCGTCTCGTCCTGCGCCCCGTTCGGGAGGCCCGCTGATGTTTACCGGGCTGATTCAGGGCACAGGGGAGATACTGGAGGGCGTGCCCCGGACTCGCGGAATCTGCCTGTGTATCCGCCCGCTCGATGCGGGCTTCCACCCCGCCCTCGGGGCCAGTGTGAGCGTGAACGGAGTCTGCCTCACGGTGGTGGATCCTGGCCCGGATCGATTGGTTTTCGATCTATCGCCGGAAACCCGGCGGCTCACCACGCTGGGGAGCCTGAGACCGGGGGATGGAGTCAATCTCGAATCCGCTCTCCGGGTGGGGGACGAACTCGGAGGGCATTTTGTTTCGGGACATGTGGATGGCGTGGGCCGGATCCGGATTCGGGATGAGCAGGAGGACTGCCTGCTTTTCGGGATCGAGGTCCCTCCCGGACTCGAACGTTGGATCGCCCCCAAGGGATCCATTGCGGTTGACGGGGTGAGTCTCACCGTGAATGCTCTCCAGGGGCGGATTTTTTTCATCCTGGTGATTCCCCATACGATCCGCAGGACCACCCTGGGTCGGCTTCAGGCTGATGGGGTTGTCAATCTGGAGGTGGATCTTTTGGCGCGTTATCTCGACCGACTGCGCGGGGAGGCACGACCCTAGCTCGGGGCCAGTGACTGTCTTGCGGTTCAGGACCAGGCCGGGCGCGGGGGATTACGGTTGGGCGATGAGCG
>JAKATI010000053.1 GCA_021828045.1 Pseudomonadota bacterium
TCATCTGAATGGCGGGAGGTGGCGTGCTGCTCATGACCGGTGTCCTCAGAGGGTTTGGGGAGAGTGGCGCACGCGAACCCGTTCGCCGTTGTGCAAGGAAACCGGGCTCTGGATCACGAGAGGTGCACCCGGGGGGAATCCCGTGACCGAGAGCTGGCCGGGACCTGGGTAACCCAGGACTCGGATGGCGGTCCGGAAGACGCGTCCACCCACCACCCGGAAGACGGTAGGACGGGACGGGATTCCGGAGACGGCCTCGAGGGGGAGAGTGACGGCAGCGGTTTTGGCATCCCGGCCTCGAGCGGGCCGGGAGAGGAAATAGACCTCCCCGGACATCTCTGGCAGGATTCTCGGATCCAGCCGGTCAAAGGACACCCGCACCTTCACGGTTCCCTTGTCCTTGTTGGCCGTGGGCACGATGCTGATGACCCGGGCTGGAATCTTCCAGTTGGGGTAGGCACTGAGTCCGACCTGCGCGGGTTCCCCGGCATGCACCCGGTTGATGAAGGACTCGTTCACGTCCACGTCCATTTCCAGGGAGTGCATGTCGACCAATCGGCAGATTCCGGTCTGTGTGAATCCGCCGACCGCGGCGGGCGAGATCATCTCCCCGCGGTGGGCATACTTGGCGGTCACGATCCCGGAGAACGGAGCCCGGATCACGGTATGACGAAGGATGAGGCGCGACAGCCGCAGACTGGCCATTGCGGCTTCCGCGTTCGCCTGGTCCTCGCGGAGAGTGGCCTGGTCGATGGCCACGGCAGCCTCCGCGCTGTCGAGCGCCGAATGGCTTTCGAGCCCCTCGTCAAAGATGGCACGGACCCGGGCCAGGTTCTTCCGGTCCAGGCGGAGCTGGGCTTCGGCCGAGAGGATCAGGGCACGGTCGGCGGCGAGCTGGCGCCGGGAGAGCGCCACCTGGGCCCGTGCCGTATGCGATTCGAGCCGCGCCAGGATCTGGTGACGGCGGACCGCCATGCCCTCCTGGACATAGACGGCACGGATCATGCCCGTGATGCGCGAGGAGACAGTGGTCTCCCGCCGGGCCACGACGTAACCGGCCGCACTGAGGAGGACCGCGCCCGGGGCGGGAGGGGAGCTCGGCCGAAGGACCCGGACGGAGGGGGGGAGCGGTCGGCCGGTCGGTGGTATCCACCGGAAGAAAATGAGGGCGAGGAATCCCAGAAGGAACAAGGCCCCGGTGAGTCCGAGAAAAAACCGCCGTCTGCGGCCGGGGCGACTTACAGGTGCTCGAACCGGATCAGGTCCCGGGCTCTTGTAACTGAGGGATGCCAAAGCCTCTTCTTTGTCCAATGGGCACCGGTTCGGCTGATGAGGGTCCGTCAGATCAGGGAATTATAGCGTAATCGGGCTCGCTTCCAGAGCGGAGTCCCGGAAATCCGGGATCCACGGTCCTCCATAGTAAAGAACCGGGGGGTACACTCCCTTTGCTGGGGTGGGCAGCCGGGAACCACTTTGAGGGAAAATACGTCTTTGCACCCGTTCCGTGGACAGGACTCCACGGGAGGCGCCTTGCAGGGGGAGCCACCGATGTCAAGCTGGCAGCCGCCGGTCCCTGGGGGACCGTTCATGAACGAGAGGCCCAACCCGGACCTGATCCTCAAGCAAGTCACGGAAGACGAGTCCCGTGGGGGCAGGGGCCGGCTCAAGATCTTTCTCGGCGCCTCGGCGGGTGTCGGAAAGACCTATGCGATGCTCCGGGCCGCCCATGGGGTCCAGAAGTCGGGACGGCGCGTGGTTGCAGGCATCGTCGAGACCCACGGACGGGAGGAGACGGAGACTCTCTTGCAGGGTTTGCCACGGCTGCCCCTGAGCCCGCGCCGCCAGCAGCAGGTCAGTCTCCTCGAGTTTGACCTGGACGCCGCACTCGCCCAGGCCCCGGATCTCCTTTTGGTCGACGAGCTTGCACATCATAATGCGCCGGGCTCACGACATCCGAAGCGGTGGCAGGACGTGGTCGAGTTGCTGAATGCCGGCATCAACGTCTTTACGACCGTCAATGTCCAGCATGTGGAGAGCCTGAACGACATCGTCCGGCAGATCACGGGGATCCGGGTCCGCGAGACGGTCCCGGACTCGATTTTCGAGAAGGCCGATGAAATCGAGGTCATCGACCTGCCTCCCGATGAGCTGCTCAAGCGTCTTGCGGAGGGAAAGATCTACCTGGCCGGCCAGATCGAGTCTGCCCGGGAGAATTTCTTCCGCAAGGGGAACCTCATCGCGCTCCGCGAGGTGGCCCTGCGCTATGCGGCCGATCGCATTGATGTGGAGATGCGCGAGTACCGGGAACATCATGCCATTGGCCAGATCTGGCCGGCCCGGGAACGGATCCTGGTCTGTCTGCCTCCGGGCGAACTCGGAGAACGGCTGGTCCGGGTCGGCAAGCGCATGGCGGACGGCTTGCACGCCGAATGGATCGTCGTCCATATCCAGTCGGAGGATCCCCAACCGGAAGAGCCCGCCGGGTACCGGCAGTCGCTGTCGACCCTGTTCCGGCTGGCCCAAAGCCTGGGTGCCGAGGTCGTCACGATTCCAGGGGGGAGGCGTTTCAGCGCGGAGGTCTTGACCTATGCCCAGGTTCGCAACGTGACCCAGATTGTCTTGGGCAAGCCCCGGCGCCAGGGCTGGCGCCGCTGGATTTTCGGATCGGTCGTGGATGCCATTGTCCAGGGCAGCGGGAACATCGGCATCCATGTGGTCAATGCGGAAATCTCACGTGGGGGAGGAGAATCCTCCATGCCTCGCAAATCCTCCCGCTCCCGCACCCGGCAGCAGGAGCCCCTCTCCCGGCCCTACCTCGCAGCCTTTCTCCTGGTCTTCGTCTCCACGCTCCTGGCCTGGGTGCTTTACGGACAGGTCAACCTGTCCAATCTCGTCATGATTTACCTGCTTGCCGTTCTCGCAACGGCGCTTTTTTTCGGGCGCGGCCCGTCAATCTTGGCCTCGCTTCTCGGCGTTCTGGCTTTTGATTTCTTTTTCGTTCCGCCGGTTCTGAGTTTTGCGGTGAGCGACGTCCAGTACCTGATCACCTTTGGCGTCATGCTGGTCGTGGGGCTCGTGATCAGCCATCTCACCATCGATGCCCGGGAACAAGCCAGTCATTCGGTCGAACGGGAACGGCACATGGCGTCCCTGTATGCCCTGAGCCAGTCGCTCGCAGCCGCACGGAGTGAACCGGAGGTGCTGGAACTCGCGGCTCGCCATCTGGCACAGGAAACCGCAAGCCGCGTCGCCTTTTTCATTGCCGGCCGGGAAGCCGAGCATGCCTTGAGCGCCTCTCCGCTGCCGCCCGAATGGTCCATCCGGCATCCCGATCCCGCCTTGGCCCAGTGGGTATACCGGCACCGCGAAGAGGCGGGTTTCGGGACTGACACGCTGCCCGGCTCCACTGTGCTGTACCTGCCGCTCGGCAGCTCACGCATCATCGGGGTTCTTGCCGTCGAGCCGGGTCCTACGGGCGTTGCCTACTCTCCGGAGCAGCGCCGCCTGCTCCGGACCTGTGCCGGCCAGGTGGCCCTGGCCCTCGAACGCTTCCAGCTGATCCACGAGACCGAACTGTCGCGCTTCGAGATCCAGACGGAGAAAATCCGGAACTCGCTTTTGAGCAGCATCTCCCACGATATCCGGACCCCCCTGGCCTCGATCATCGGTGCCGCGGAAATCCTCGCGGGATCTGCCCCGACCCTGGATCTCGAGACCCGGACCCGGCTCGCCCTCGACATCCGGGACCAGGCCCAGCGCATGTCGGAACAGGCCCACAACATCCTTGAGATGGCCCGCTGGCAGGCAGGCGCCGTCGAGCTCAACCGCCAGTGGTTCCCTCTCGAGGAAATCATCGGAGGGACCCTCTCGCACCTCAAGGAACGGCTCCAGGATCATCCGGTGAGCGTGGAGTTGCCCCCGGCCATGCTCTGGGTTTCGGTCGACGGGAGCCTCTTCGAGCAGGTTTTCGTCAACCTGCTCGAGAATGTCGCCCGTCACACCCCGTCCGGGACTCCGGTATGCATCCGCGCCGTCCGCGAGAGGGAACAGGTCCGGATCGAGGTCCGGGATCAAGGCCCCGGTCTCCCGTCCGCGCTCGGAAACCGGATCTTTTCCACCTTCGTGCAAGGAGATTCCCGGAAAACGAGCGGTGGGGTGGGACTCGGTCTCGCCATCGTTCAGGCCATCGTACAAGCCCATGGCGGTCGCATCACCGCCACGACCGCACCCGATGGGGGGGCCCGGTTCGAGATCGAGCTGCCCACCCCGGATTCGTATCCCTTGCCCCCGGTGGAGATTGAGGCCCATGATGAACCACCCCCGATGTCTCGTCATTGAGGACGAGCCGGAAATTGCCCGACTGGTCCGGATCAGCCTGACCCTGGAGCAGTGGCAGGTCGAGACGGCTGTGGACGGGAACCAGGGCCTGGTCCGCGCTGCCAACTGGCGACCGGATCTCGTCCTCCTGGATCTCAACCTGCCGGTACTGGACGGCCTCCAGGTCCTCGAGCAGCTACGGACCTGGAGCCAGGTCCCCGTGATCGTTCTGACGGCCCGGACCTGGGAGGCGGTCAAGATCCAGGCCCTGGATGCGGGCGCAGATGACTATCTGACCAAGCCTTTCAGCGTGGCCGAGCTCATGGCGCGCATTCGTTCCGTCATGCGACGCCTGAATCGTGACCCGGCGGGGCAGGAAACCGCCTTTGCGACGCCGGAATGGCACGTGGATCTCGAGCACCGGCGCGTCTGGGTCCGGGGTACGGAAGTCCACCTGACCCCGATCGAATACCGGCTTCTCTGCGTGCTGATCCGGGAGCGGGGCAAGGTCATGACCCACCGCCAGCTCCTGACCGCGGTCTGGGGGCCCCACCATGCGCGGGCCAATCATTACGTCCGGATCTACATGGCCCAGCTCCGGAAGAAGATCGAGATCGATCCGGGGGCGCCACGCTATCTCCTCACCGAATCCGGGGTAGGGTATCGCCTGGCCGAGCCGGATCCGCCTCCTTTGGAGAAGGGTGCCGGGCCTCCAGGGTGAACTGGACCACATCGACGCGCCGGGTCCGAAAGCCGGCCATGCAGTAGGCCAGATAATAGCGCCAGAGCCGTCCCAGCCGGGCGGGATAGCCTTTTTGGAGGAGCGTGGGCCAGGCGCGGTCGAAGGCCTCGAGCCAGAGCCCGAGCGTTCGGGTATAGTCCGCCCCCCGGAAATCGGGATCCCGGATGCAAAAGCCGGTCCCGGAGGCCAGGCGCTCGAGGTGTTTCCAGGTGGGGAGCATGCCTCCGGGGAAAACCCGGAGCTGGATGAAATCGGGCTGCCTCCGGTACTCCGGATAGGCCGCCTCCTCGAGGGTGATGACCTGGAGCACGGCCTTGCCTCCCGGCTTCAGGCGGTCCCGGAGCACCCGGAAGTAGGTGGGCCAGTAGTGCTCGCCCACGGCCTCGAACATCTCGATCGAGACCACGGCGTCGTACTCCCCCTGGCTGTGGCGGTAATCGCGATCGAGGAAGCGGGCGCGATCCTCGAGCCCGCGGGCGCGGGCACGGGTCTGGGCATGGTCGAGCTGGGTTTTCGAAAGGGTCAGGCTGTCGACCCGAAGACCGCCTTCGGCGGCTTCGAGTGCAAGGCTGCCGAAGCCGGAGCCGATCTCGAGCAGCCGCATGCCGGGGGTGGGATCGAGGCGTTCGAGGACATGCCGGATCTTGCGGCGCTGGGCGCTTTCGAGATTCTCGTCCGGCCGGTCGGGATCGAAATGGGCACAGGAGTAGGAGAGTGTGGGATCGAGCCAGGACCCGAAAAAATCGACTCCGAGGTCGTAGTGGGCCTGGATGTTGCGCCGGCTCCCACCCGGGGTGTTGCGATGGAGTGCGAGCGTGATCCGGTCGAGGAAGGCAAGCGGCCGGTGGTGGATCCGGGCGGACGGTTCCCCGGCCTGGGCGCGGGCCAGAAGTTCGAGCACGACTGCGAGGTCGGGGGAGTCCCAGTCGGAGGCGAGGTAGGCATCCGCGAGCCCGAGACTGCCCCGGGCCAGGCGGGCCATGAACCGGGCGGGATGCCGGATGTGGAGCGTGGCCCGGGGCCCGGGGCTCGAGGCCGGCCCATAGTGCCAGCTCCGGCCGTCCGGCAGGGAGAGCGTGAGGGATCCTTCCGAGATCAGGTTCAGAAAACCTTCGAGCGGCTTGAGCATCCACGGCAGGTTTGTGTCGTCCCGTCCGTTCTCCATCAGTCTCCCCCCTCCAAAACCTCGACCCCGCGCGTCCATGGCCACTCGGGAGGGGGTGGTTTGTGGAAGAGGGCGGCGCCCTTGCGCCAGAGGCAGAGGGCATGAGCGTGTATGGCGAGCGTGACCCCGATCGTGGTCCAGGGAGCAACCCAGGCCCAGTGCCGGAGCGTCGGGGCAACCGGATCCGGAGAGCGGCAGGCGGTCTCGAAGGCCATAAGCCGGGGGCCACCCGTGCCTTCGTAGTCGATCCGGATCGTCCGCCGGGAGGACGAGCGAAGGAGCGTGAAGCGGTAGTGGCCGGAGAGGGGCTGGAAGGGGGAGACGTGAAAGGACTTGGCTGCCCGGTAGCGGATCCGTGAAGCCAGAGACTCCCCTCCGCCGATCAGGTAAAAGTGCGTTTCACCGAAGGTATTCCGGACCTCGAGGACCACGGTACGGAGCGTGCCGCGGGCGTCCTCGCAATACCAGAGACTGAGCGGGTTGAACACGTAACCCCAGATGCGGGGGTAGGTCCAGAGCCAGACCCGACCGTCCGGCACGCTGAGGCCGTTTTCGGCGAGCCGGGCCAGGATCCAGGGCTTGAGGGGTCGGCCGTCACGCGGTCCATGGTCGCGCTCGGAGAAGCTCACCGGGCCCCACGCATTGTGACGGATCCCGTAGTCCGGCAGTTCCGGCAGGCGGTCGAGGTCGATGAGCAGGCGGGGGAGATGATGCCGGAAGCGTTTGTGGGGAGGGCTCCGACGTTCATGGGTGACCCAGGAGTCATAAAGCTCGACCGCGGCTTTGGTCTCAGGCATCGGCATCGACGGGTGGGCAGGACAAGGCAGAGGGGAACAGGTGGGTGGCGGTCGTCACAGGGACGACCGCCTCCCGGTTCCAGGGAAGCGGAAGCCTGAAGCAGGAGGCGAGCGCAGCCGCGGAGGCGGCTCCGTCCTCGTGGAAGCCGGAACCCAGCCAGGCGCCGGCGTAGTAGAGCCGGTCCAGGCCCTGCCAGCGGGGAGCCTCCGCCTGGGCGCGGAGCGTCTCGAGCCGGTAGCAGGGATGTTCGAATGCCATCTCCGATAGTATGAAGCCTGGGCGCGGTTCCCGGTTGAGGGTGACAAAGTAGGGATCGGGCGTGCCCAGACGCTGAAGACGGTTCAACCAGTAAGTGATCGCGACCGGCTGTCCTTCCGCATCCGGGGTGTCCGCAAAGAAATTCCAGGACGACCAGAGCGCGCGCCGGCGGGGCATGAGGTCCTCGTCCTGGTGGATCCAGGCGTGGTTCCTGACCGTCGAGAAGTGCTGGAGCCAGCTGCGCGCACGGCAGCTGCGATCGAGGAGGGCGTGGGCTTGATCCGCGTGGCAGGCCAAAACAGCCCGGTCATGGTGTTCCTTCCCCCCGTTCTCCGTGAGGACGAGAACCCCTTCGCCTTGCGGGATGATCCGGGTCACGGCCTCTCCCAGGCGCCAGGAGGCCCGGATCTCCCGCCGCAGTGCTTGCACGTACCGGATGGAGCCTCCCGGTATGGATCGCCAGCGCGGCCGTCCCCGCAGTTTGAGGAGGCCGTGATGATCCAGGAACTGGAGCAGGGTCCGGGCGGGATGGTCGAGAAGGGATGCCGGGGGGGAGGACCAGATCGAGGCGGCCATGGGCAGGAGGTAGCGCTCGGCCACGACTGGCTCCATCCCGATCGAGGCGAGAAAATCGCCCAGCGTGAGGTCAGCGGGCAGGGTCTCTTGGGCCAACGCCGTCCGTGCCTGCCGGCTGAAGGCGAGGATCCCCCGGAAGAGCCTCCAGCGGAGCGGATCGAAGAGCCCTTGGGGGGAGGCAAAAAAGGTCCGCCACCCGGAACCCGCCCACTCGAAACCACAGTCTGCGAACCGGACCGAGAAGGACATGTCCGAGGGCTGGGTCTCGATGTCCAGGCTCTCGAGAATCCGGGTGAAGTGCGGGTAGTTGCGCGTGTTGTAGACCACAAACCCGCAGTCGAGTCCGATCACTCCCTCGGGGGTGGTCCAGGACAGGGTGTGGCTATGCCCTCCCAGGCGGGATTCCCGTTCGTATAACGTGACCTCGTGCCGCTGGGCCAGGATCCAAGCGGTCGCAAGACCGGCGATCCCTCCTCCGATCACGGCAATTCGCTGGGGTTGGGTGATCGGATGAGGCTCGGCCATGGTGGAATGTATCCGGGTCTAGGAAGAATACGTGCCACACGGTTGTTTGGATGCAGTCCGGCTCCTGGCGACCCGGGTTCCCGGGAGGTCGGACCTTGGGTAGAATATCCATCCTGTTATCCTCAATGGACCGGGCACCCATGCCACATACGTGGATCGTCGGCGCGAGCACCGGGATCGGGGCTGCCTTGGCCGTTCACCTGGCCCGCGCGGGCCATACCGTTGCCGTGAGCGCCCGGAGCGCGGAGCGGCTTGAGACCCTGGCCCGGGAATCCCCGGTACCGGGTGCGATTTTCCCGGTTCCCATCGACGTCCGTGAGCGCGCCTCCGTCGAGGCCGCCGCGGCCTCGGTTTTTTCCCGCCTGTCCAAGCTCGACTATTGTTTCCTCAATGCCGGCAAGTACGAACTCTCCCGGGATCTCATTGATCCCTCGGTCTACGAAGAGGTGACCCGGGTCAACTACCTGGGGGTGGTCGAGTGCCTGGCGGTGGTCCTTCCACGCATGATCCAGGCGGGTTCGGGCCAGGTTCTCATCACCTCCTCGATTGCAGGGTATCGGGGACTGCCCAAGGCGGGCGCCTACGGTCCCACCAAGGCCGCGCTCATCAGTCTCGCCGAAACCCTGGCGGTCGAGCTCAAGCCGGCCGGGGTGCGCGTCCGGGTCATCAACCCGGGTTTCGTGCGCACGCCCCTCACGGCAAAAAACCGCTTTCCCATGCCTTTCCTCCTGGAGGCGGATGAGGCGGCTTGCCGGATCGTCCGGGCCCTGCCTCGCCGGAGCTTTGAGATTGCCTTTCCCTGGCCGATGGTGATGGGGATGAAATTGCTCCGGATCCTGCCCAACCGGGCCTATCTGTCCTGGGTGGGCAAGATGGTCCGGTGAGGATCGCCTGGCCGTGCATCCAGGAGCGGTCCTGTTGCGTAACCCATGGGAGATCCATGCGGGATCTGCCCTTGCGGTCTTGGAACCTTGATGGGGATCACCATGCTTTATCCGGAACTCTTCCGCCAGCTTGAACAGGCCCGATGGAACCTGGAACGGGAGGTACCTTGGGATCGCTTCGATGCGGGCCGGCTGAGCGAGGAGCAGGCACGAACCATCAAGATGAACGGCATCACCGAGTGGTCGGCCCTGCCGGCCACGGAGATGTTCCTGCGGGACAATGCCGGCGACTCTGATTTTTCCGCATTCATGTCCGTCTGGTTTTACGAGGAGCAAAAGCACGCGCTGGTGCTCATGGAGTACCTGCGCCGGTTCTGGCCGGATCTTGTGCCCAGCGAGGAAGAACTCCATGCCGTCCGCTTCCGCTTCGACCCGGCACCGCCCAGCGAGACCCTCATGCTCCATTTCTGCGGCGAGATCCGCCTCACAGCCTGGTACCGCTGTGCCGCCGCATGGCATACCGAACCGGTGATCCAGGCGATCTACGGGTTCCTTGCCGGGGATGAGGCGCGTCATGCTTCCTGTTACATGCGGTACATGAGACGGGCCATCGAGCGGGAGGGGGATTCCGCCCGGCTGGCCTTTGCCCGGATCGGGGTTCTCATGACGAGCCGCAAGACGGGCCGCGCGATGCACCCCACCAACCTGCACGTGAGCCAGGAGCACTATCCCGAGGATACGGTGCAAAGCCGACTGCCGGATCCCGAATGGATGGAGCGGTGGCTCAATCACCAGATCCGCTTCGATGAAGCACAAGAAAGCCGGGTCGGGGAAAGCATCCTCCGCAAGCTTGGCAATGTCTTGGGTGAGGACTTTGCCACCGTTCATGACTTGCGGCGCTACCGGCGGACGCTCGAGGCCACGGCCCGGTCTGAGGGTGGAGATCGGGACGTGGAGCCAGGCCCGGCCTCAGCGACGGCTTCTGTGTGAGGAATCGGTATCGATCCGCCTCCTGCAAGAGTGGCCAGGATCGTGGCTTTCTTTTATGATACCGGGGGATGGGGCGGTAGCTCAGCTGGGAGAGCGTCGCGTTCGCAATGCGAAGGTCGAGGGTTCGATCCCCTTCCGCTCCACCAATCCGCCATCCAAGAATGCCCAGTAAAAACCAGAACACATTGTAAACATTAATTTTTTTTTGTTTTTTTGGTCTTGGAAGAGATGTAGCGCCGCGTTGTCTCACAAAAATGTAAGTGAACGGGGTTTTGTTGCCTAAAAATAAGGTGAACTTTTGGTCCATGGGTCGCCCACTTGCCGGGTGGGTCCAAGATGGCTCACCGCGGAAACTGGGCAAGGTTCCGATGCCGGGTCCGGAAAGATGCTCGCCACCCGGGCCCGCTGTCGCAGCTCCCGGTTGATGTGCTCAAGCCCATAGGTTGTTCTCAGACGGAGACGGTCTTCAGCCGGGAAGAAGACCCCGTGAGGCTCTCCGGGATAGCCGTCCCGGCCCACACGGCCAGCTTGGGATTCTCCCCCCCACCCCCCGTGCACCTCCTGGAGCAGCCCCACCTGGATGCTGCCCTCTGGGGCATTGGCGCACATGGCTGACAA
>JAKATI010000003.1 GCA_021828045.1 Pseudomonadota bacterium
TCATCATCAACCGTGAAAAAATCCTTGGCCCAGTCACTGCTGTCCTAGGAGTGGTCGAACGCAAACAGACCATGCCGATTCTTTCCAATATATTGATAAATATAGATAAAAATAACCTTTCTGTGATATCCTCTGACCTTGAGGTCGAGCTCATTGCCACAGAAAAGTTGGAAAACAACGGTGATTTACACATTACAGTTCCTGGTCGGAAGTTCGCCGACATCGTTCGCTCCCTTCCCGCAAATCAGGAGATTCATCTAGAGATTGATGCGGATCGATTGAAACTCAAAGCTGGTCGTGCTCGTTTTACCGTTCTTACCCAGCCGGCTGAGGATTTCCCGCTGATTGAGAAACCTCAGTCACCGATTTTTATAGAGGTTCCTCAAGTCAGCCTGCATGAGCTGATCCGGAAGACCCATTTCGCGATGGCTCAGAACGATGTCCGATACTATCTCAATGGCCTGAGGTTCGAGTATTCCAATCAGATCCTACGTGCGGTCGCGACTGATGGACACCGCCTGTCTGTCGGTACAATCTCTTTAAACGCCCGATCTGGGACCGATAATGAGGGGGAGAAGGCGGCAATTGTGCCTAGAAAGGGTATTCTCGAACTAGAGCGCCTTATGGGAAACAGCGAACAAGCGCTCCGCATGGCCTTCGCACCTAACCACCTTTGCGTGCAATGTGGGAATCTTTCCCTCACGACAAAACTGATTGAGGGCCGCTATCCGGACTACTCGAGTGTGATTCCCAAAGAGAGCCGGCATCATATTGTGGTTGATCGAAACCGCATGAAAGAAGCCCTGTCTCGTGCTGCGATCTTAGCGAATGAAAAGATCCGGGGGGTCCGTCTGGGCTTTGAACCGAAAACACTACGTATGATTGGACATAACGCTGAACAGGAAGAGGCCGAGGATGTGGTCGAAACAAACTATGAGGGAGAGGCTTTCGAAGTAGGATTCAATGTTTCCTACCTCCTCGATGTCTTGAACGCGGTGACAGAATCCGAGATCGAAATCCTCATCAATGATCCGAATAGCAGCTGTCGGATTGATCCGAAAGGAAACACCAGCTTTCAATATGTGATTATGCCGATGCGACTGTAGATGCCTATTGATGGACTCAGACTACAGAGTTTCCGATGTTTTGATCGGGAGGATATCGCTCTGGATGGACCGGCCATACTCAAGGGACCCAACGGATCTGGAAAGACATCCATCCTAGAGGCCATATACCTTCTAGCCCGTGGCCGCTCCTTCAGGACATCCCGGCTTTCCAATCTGATCCGAGCTGGTGAAAAGGTCTTCGGGGTTGAGTCAAATATCCTCATTCAATCAGAATCCTGGTCTGTCAAGGCTATTTTTGAAAATGGACTCAAAACGTTTATCAATGATCGTGATTCAACAGCCCGGGAAGTAGGGCGCCTTTTCCCGCTGACGCTGATGGATTCAGATGTCACGCAAATCATTCTCGGAGGGCCAGAACGACGCCGTCGCCTTCTTGATTGGCTAATGTTCCACGTGGAACCAGAAACTTGGAAAGTGTGGAAGCTCTACCGACGGGCTCTCCTACAATGGCAGTGGGCGCTGCGTTCCGGAATGAGCGCCGATGTCTGGTTTGGACGGATGATGGAACTTGCTCCTGTGATCGAAGAATCCAGAATACGGCTCATGGCTAGCTGTCTTCCGTTTTGGGATCATGCGGCCTCGCTACTCTTTCCAGGACAGACTTTTAGTTTTGATTACAACAATGGTAAAGAGGCGGTTGCCAGGGCCAGTTTGAGTGAGGGATCTCAAGAGTTTTTGCCAGACGGATCAACGGTCGTTTCTAGGAGTCCCGGCCTGCAGAGAGCAGATGTTGAAATCCGGTCCGGGCAAAAGCCTGTTCGTCAGTTTTTTTCACGTGGACAAGCCAAGCTACTGGCACTGGCGCTTGTCTGGGGTGGATCACGATTTTTGTCACTGAAGCTTGAAACCTGCCCAGTCCTTCTTTTGGATGATTTTTCGTCCGAGCTGGACGAGGACGCTCAGTTTCGACTTTTGGGATTGGTGAGGGAGGAAGAAATACAGGTCATCATGACTTCATCAAGTCTTTCGCATGTGTCTATCGAACAATGGCCGCATGGCCTGTTCCACGTGGAACAGGGGCATGTCCAGATGGTGTGCCCATGTTAGAATTAAGGCATAAGGGACCGGTCGGCAAGAATGAATGAACCTGCTCCAAGCTACGAGACCAGCAGCATCAAGGTTCTGCGTGGCCTGGATGCCGTCAGGCGTCGTCCAGGCATGTACATTGGTGATACCGACGATGGTACTGGACTTCACCACATGGTTTACGAGCTGATCGATAACTCGGTTGATGAGGCTCTGGCCGGTTACTGTCACGAGATTCGTGTGACCATTCACCTGGATGGAAGTGTAACGGTTTGGGATGACGGACGAGGAATACCGGTTGATATCCATCCCGAAGAGGGGCGTTCCGCTGCGGAAGTCATTATGACCGTCCTTCATTCAGGTGCCAAGTTCGATGACAACACGTACAAGGTATCTGGAGGGCTCCATGGGGTCGGTGTTTCCGTAGTCAATGCCCTCTCAGAACGACTTTTCCTGAGGATCCGCCGTTCGGGGGCACTTTATGAGCAGGAGTACCGCATGGGTGAGCCCCTCTATCCGATACGGAAAATCGGGGAGGCAACGGGAACCGGTACCGAGATCCGTTTTCAACCAAGTACCCAGGTTTTTACTGAAACACAATTTGACTACGAGGTTCTTGCAAACCGCATAAGGGAGATTTCCTTTTTAAATTCGGGAGTTAAGATATATCTTGCTGACGAAAGGAACGAGCGTCAGGAACTCTTCTATGTAGAAGGCGGGATCCGTGCTTTCGTTGAGTACTTGAATCGTAACCGGACTGCTCTGCATTCCTCTGTTTGTCATTTCGTGGGAGAGGAGGCAGGGATTGGTGTCGAGGTTGCACTTCAATGGACCAAGTCCTACCAAGAGACCGTTTTCTGCTTTACCAACAACCTGCCTCAAAGAGATGGCGGGACACACCTCACGGGTTTCCGCAGTGCGCTCACGAGGACCTTGGTCGGTTTCCTGGAGGAGACAGGCCATGCAAGAAAGGAGAAAGTTCAAGTCACGGGGGATGATGCCCGGGAGGGTCTCACCGCCGTGGTTTCTGTTCGGGTCCCGGATCCCAAGTTCAGTTCCCAGACCAAGGACAAGCTGGTTTCATCGGAAGTAAAGCCGGTCGTCGAAGGATTGGTCGCCGAAAAGCTGAGAGAGTTTCTCTGGGAGCACCCGGCTGAAGGACGCCAGATTGCGGAGAAGATGATGGACGCGGCCCGCGCGCGGGAGGCGGCCCGACGGGCCCGTGACCTGACCCGCAGAAAGGGTGCCTTGGACATTGCCGGCCTGCCCGGTAAACTAGCCGACTGCCAAGAGAAGGATCCAAGCCTGTGCGAGCTATTCTTGGTTGAAGGTGATTCAGCTGGCGGATCAGCGAAACAGGCACGCGATCGGAGGCATCAAGCCGTTCTCCCCCTCAAGGGGAAGATCATCAACGTCGAGAAAGCCTCGTTCGACCGGGTATTGTCCTCCGATGAAATCACTGCGCTCATCACTGCACTGGGATGCGGCATCGGAAAAGACGACTTCAACGCCGGGAACCTTCGATACCATCGGATCGTGATCATGACCGATGCAGATGTGGACGGCGCGCATATCCGAACCCTGCTTCTGACCTTTTTCTATCGACAGATGACCGAGTTGGTCGAGCGTGGCAACATCTACATTGCCCAACCGCCTTTGTACAAGATCCATCGCGGCAAACAAGAGTTCTATCTGAAAGACGAAGGAGAAATGGATGCCTACCTTCTTTCGGCGGCCCTCGACGGAGCAGAGTTGATTCCGGCGGGCCAGAGCCATCCCGTTTCGGTAGAGGATCTCCGTCAGGCGGCAGGAGCGCTGTTGCAGGCACGTCGGACCATCCAGCGGCTCGGTCAGCGATACGATGCGGGGTTCCTGTGGGCCCTTCTCCGGGTTTCAGATCCCAACTTCCTTCCGCTGATCACAGAGGAGGCTATTCGGCCATGGTGGAACGAGGTGAGCCGACTCCTTTCGGAGCGCTATCCGCATGCGCGCTACCGTTTGCGTGTAGAGCCGAATGTACTGCATCTGCTGCGTCGTGAAAATGGAGTCGAGGTGGATCGTGGGATCCGACACGAGTTTTTCCTGAGTCCGGACTACCGTGAACTGCGTGCAGCCCACGACCGGATCCAGTCCCTGGCTTCAGGTTCCCTGGTTGTGCGCCGGGGTGACCGCAGTGCCGTAAAACCGGATTTCGAATCCGCCATGGACTGGTTTTATGAAGAAGCCCGCCGGGGGACAACCCTCCAGCGCTATAAAGGCCTCGGGGAAATGAATCCCGAACAGCTTGCAGAAACCACTATGAATCCCCGGAGCCGACGTCTTCTGCAGGTCCGAATCGACAACGCACTTGCGGCCGATGATCTCTTCACCACGCTGATGGGAGAACAAGTTGAAAGACGGCGTGAGTTCATCGAGCGCAATGCCCTCGATGTCGTCAACCTGGATGTGTGACCCGATCAATGCCTGCTGCTCCGCTCATTCGATCGGACCGGCAGGTCGTGTATCTGAAGAGATCTCAGGAGCGAATGCGGGCTAGCTCACCCTCTATCCATTCGCTCACCTGGCGGTTGAGTTCCTCTGGTGTAAGGCCACGTCCGTCAATTGCCGGTCCGATATGGACCTGGATGGTGCCTGGATGTTTGAGCAGACTCCTTCTCGGCCAGAAGTCTCCCGCGTTGTGTGCAATCGGAATTACGGGCTGTCCACTCTCGTTTGCCAGAAGAGCACCACTCACTCCATAGCGTCGGCGTTCGCCAGGCGAGAGTCGGGTTCCTTCTGGGAAAAAGTTGAGAGTCCGGCCCTGCTCCAACTGGTCTCGACCTCTCCGCAGGACTTGGTTTACGGCACGACGTCCGGCGCTCCGGTTGATGGCAATGGGTTTGAGAGCGGCGATGGCCCAACCAACGATCGGGATCCAGAGTAATTCACGCTTGAGTACCCAAGTGGGTTTCTCAGGAAGGAGAAATGAAAGGAAAGTCTCCCATGTGGATTCGTGACGCCAGAACAGGATCCCTCCGATCTTCGGAAGATGGGACAGTCCCGTGACTTGGTAGTTCAGCCCGCAAAACCAGGAAAGGGCCTTGAGTTCTACGGAGGCGCAAGCACGACCGACGGCAAAACGGAATCGTTCAAGGGGAGGGAGGCCGAGTGTCAGCGCCATAGGGATAGCGAAAAGAGTGATGCTGAGCCCCATGAATAGGGTAAAGAGGGCAGAGCGAGCTAACAGAACAATATCCATGGAAAAGCTATTCGCTTGTCGGGAGTGGGATTTGATCACCCGGTGTTCTCCATGAGGGAACGGACAAAGTCAGCAAGGTCGATGTGGATTTCTAATGGGTAGTTGAGCGGGTCGCCTTCGAGATCTCTCTTTGTTTGTTGACCCTTACCAGTTAGTACGAGAATCGGGTGGGCGCCGACTGCTCTGGCGGCCTCAAGGTCGCGCCGGGCATCTCCCACTGCCCGGATCCCCGCTAGTGGAACCTTGAATTGCTCAGAGAATTCATGAAACAGGTCCGTATTAGGCTTCCGGCAGGCGCAACCTTCCCAAGGAGCGTGAGGGCAGTGGTAAATGGCTTCGAGATGGCCACCTTTTCTTTCGATGCATCTCTGCATACGATCATGAATTGTATTGAGAGTCCGGTCAGTCATCAGCCCGCGACCGATGGCGGATTGGTTTGTGATGACGACTACTCGATATCCGTGCCGGGTCAGTTCGGAGATTGCCTCAAGGCTGCCGGGGATCGGTTGCCAAGCATCCGGGCTCAAGATATGACCTGGCGAGTCAAAATTGATGACCCCATCCCGGTCAAGGATGATCCATCGGGGCGGTTTTTCGTTTGCAACAAAGCGACGAGTCACGGAGCGTGTGGCGGCTGGAGACGGCTGAAATCAGCTACAGTGCTCAGAAGTCGATTGGCGCGCTTGAGCAGGTCGAGACGTTTCTCCTTGAGCTTCGGGTCCGGGGAGAGAACCAGCACTTCGTCAAAAAAACGGGCCAAGGGATTCTGCAGAGTACACAGGTGGATCAGAATCTCGTGGTAGCGGTGAGTGGATGCTGCCTCGGCAACAATCGGCTCAAGGTCACAGATCTGATTGATGAGATAGGCCTCGGTCCTTTCGCCGGAAACAGTGGGTGCACGACCAACCACTGCGGTGTCCGTTTCTTCGCGATGCCTGAGCAGGTGAGTGACTCGCTTCGCGATCTGGATAAGAGTGGTGAGGTCGGGTTGGTCCTTGAGGCGGTTCAGCGCATCCAGTCGAAGCCGGGTCGAGCCGATCGTTGTGGGTTGAGCCGCGAGAACTGCCTCATAATGATCGGCCCGACCACCTCCGTCGAGGTAAAGTCCACGGAAGCGTTCCATGAGAAAGGAGTACAGTTCCCCAGCTTGAATCTCCGGATTTCCCAGCCCTTCGGGGTAAGTCTCAAGGGCGGAACGGAAAAGAGAAGTCAGGGCCGTATCCAGTAGGAATCGACATGTTCCAGGTGTGCACCCAGCCCAGTCTTCTGCAGGATCCATGAGACGGACTAGCCCCAGTGCGGCCCGCCGGAGGGCATAAGGATCACGTTGCCCAGTCGGCTTTTCCCCAATCAGGAAATAACCGGCCAAAAGATCAATGCGAAGCGCCATGGACAAGAGCCGGCCGAAAGCGGTTTGAGGTAGTTTGCTGTTGGCAGTCTCCGGGAGATAAGCCTCGGCCAAGGCCTCACAAAGTGCGGGTGGACTACCGTGAGCTGATGCGTAAACCGCTCCTGCGATTCCGGCCAGTCTAGGAAACTCTCCGACCAGACGGGATGTGAGATCGGCCAAGACGAGAGATCCGGCCTCTTGTGCCAGTTCGGTATCGATCCCAAAATCTCCCGCCCAGCGCGATAGCCATTTCATGATCCGTTTGCGCCGTTGACCCAGGTGCCCCAATTTCTTTGCGAAAATGATTTCGTCGAGGTCGGGTAGCCGCTCTGCGGGTGCCTGTTTTAGATCCTCTTGGTAGAAAAAGTGTGCGTCCGCAAGCCGTGGGGAAACTACCCTTTCCTCTCCACGACCAACCCGTTGGGGATCAATGCTTTCCAGGTTTACGACAGCAACAAAACCGGGCTTCCAGTGCCCTGCGGCGTCGGAGAGCGGAAAGACACGTTGTTGCCCGAGGAGTACCTCGGCCAGAACCGCCTCGGGAAGAGCCAGGAAACGTTCCGGGAAAGAGCCCGTCAGTGCGCTTGGCCATTCCACCATGTTGGCAACTTCTGTCAAGGTTGCCTCATTCCGTACGGGTTGCCAGTCCGGGTGCCATGCATGTGCTGCCGTTTCGATGAGTGCCCAAATCCGCTCGCGAAGACCAGGATCATCCGAACCCTGGAGAAGGACGCATCCAGATGCAAGTACAGCCTCATAATCGTTGCTGCTCATGACAGGTAATGGATCAGGATGGTGTACCGGGTGCCCGCGGGTCAGGGGGGTAGCATCAAGTCCGTAGACACGACCGGGAACAGGAAAGTTGCCATGCAGGAAGAGAATGGACTGGATGGGCCGGACAAAGGGTGGAACTCGAGAGTGCCAGCGCATCTCGCGATCCCGTGGTAGATCTGTGAGAACTTTTTCGACTAATGGTGCGAGAACCTCCTCAAGGTGGGTATCTGGCCGCTTTTTGCGGAAAACCACATAGCCTTCCTCACGACCGAGTTCCTCCCAGCCGACGCCTTGTTTCCGGGCAAATCCCAGCGCAGCAGCTGTGGGCTGGCCCTTGATATCAAAAGCCCGCTCGAGGCTGGGTCCCCGATGCACGACTGTTTGTCCGGGACTTATTCCCCGAACGCGGGAGATACGGACAGCCAAGCGACGGGGTGTATGCCAGGACTCAAGACAGGCATCCGGTTCGATCCAATCACATTCCCCGAGGGCAGAAAACAGTCGAGAGGCAAATTCCCGAGATAAGGGTGCAGCGAGACGCGCTGGCAACTCCAGGGTTCCTATCTCAATCAAGAGATCTTGAGGAGGAGAGGAATGTCCGCTCATTCAGACCGGGTTCGGTAATCTTGGGCAACAGCCTGCGCCAGCTTTCGGATCCTCAGCACATATCGTTGGCGTTCTCCAACGGAGATGGCACGTCGCGCATCAAGAAGGTTGAAGAGATGCGAAGCCTCGATGACACGCTCGTAAGCCGGCCGAGGCAAACCGGTCGAGAGTAGTTCTTGAACCTCCCCCTCGATTTTTTGGAAACGGTGGGCCAGCTCAGATGGGTCGGCCTGCTCGAAGTTGTAATGAGACATCTCAATCTCGTTGTCGCGGAAGAGATCGCCATAACGGAAAATCCGGCCCTCAGTCCCAGCTCCCCAAGGAAGGCCGTACATTTCGTCCGTCTGAGACAGCGACATCAGGAGACGTTCGAGCCCGTATGTGATTTCCCCCATCACAGGCTCGCAGCTAAAGCCGCCCATCTGCTGGAAATAGGTGAACTGTGCAACCTCCATGCCATTCAGCCAGACTTCCCAGCCAAGCCCCCAAGCGCCCAGAGTCGGAGACTCCCAATTGTCCTCGACAAAACGGATCTCGTCCACACGCCGGTTGATGCCAATGGCTTCCAAGGAAGCCAGGAACTGGTCTTGGAAATGATCAGGTACAGGCTTCTGGACCACTTGGTATTGGAAATAATGCTGTCCCCGGTTGGGATTTTCCCCGTAGCGCCCGTCTTGAGGTCGGCGGCAAGGTTGGAGGAAGGCTGCTGCCCAAGGTCTTGAGTCAAGTGCTCTTAAAAAGGTAGCCGGATGGAAGGTGGCGGCTCCCATCGGCAGGTCGAGGGGAGGAAGCCAGAGGCAGCCCTCTGCCGTCCAGAACCGGTTGAGGGTAAAAACCACGTTTTGGAAGTCAGTCATGCACCGGTCCGAGGCTAGGCGGTGCAAAGTATACCCTGATCCAGTCTGGGTTCTTCTGCACCGATCCGGTGCGGATTTAGCGGTTTCAGGTCGAGGACCACGAGCCCGAGTCGGGCCCACTCATGGAGGTTGGGCTGGCATGGAATTTGCACTGATAGAGGCAACCCCCCCGATGCCCGAGGTACCTGATATGCAATCCCATGAGGTCTTAGATTGGCTGGCTCAGAAACAGGTGCGCTACGTTGACCTTCGCTTCACGGATACCCGCGGGAAGGAACAGCACGTCACCCTTCCGATTACTGCTGTCAGTGAGTCGCTTTTCGCGGAGGGCAAGATGTTTGATGGTTCCTCGATCGTAGGCTGGCGGGGAATCCAAGACTCCGACATGATCCTTATGCCCGAACTAGGCAGCCTCGTCCTTGATCCCTTCCGAAGTGAGGTTACCGCGCTCCTGCGCGCCGATGTCTACGATCCGGCAAGCCAAAAACCTTATGTCCGTGATCCCCGCTCGCTTGCGAAGCGGGCCGAGAACTATCTACGGTCAACTGGTATTGCGGATTCGCTCTTGGTGGGACCCGAGAACGAATTTTTCATTTTTGACAGTGCGCGCTGGGATCACCGACTGAACGGGGCGTTTTATGAAATTGACTCTTGGGAGGGGTCATGGAATTCGGGGACCCAAAGGGAGGGGGGGAACCCGGGTCACCGTCCCGTGGCGAAGGGGGGGTACTTTCCCGTTCCTCCCGTGGATTCCCTACAGGATCTACGCTCTGAAATTTGCACCACACTCACGGAACTCGGTCTCAGGGTCGAAGTTCACCATCATGAAGTTGCGACTGCGGGCCAGTGCGAGATCGGAGTGGGTTTCGATCATCTGGTTCGCAAGGCCGACGAGGTCCAGCTTCTCAAGTATGTGGTGCAAAACGTGGCAGCCCGCCACCAGAAAACAGCAACCTTTATGCCAAAACCATTGGTTGGCGACAACGGGAACGGTATGCATGTTCATACTTCACTCGTCAAGGGTACGGAAAATCTCTTTGCGGGCAAGGGTTATGGCGGGCTGTCGGATCTGGCGCTCTTCTTCATCGGTGGCGTTATCCATCATGCCCGTGCTTTAAACGCGCTGACCAATCCCTCGACGAATAGTTACCGCAGGCTTGTGCCCGGTTTCGAGGCTCCCGTCAAGCTGGCTTATTCGGCCCGCAACCGATCCGCCGCAATCCGTGTTCCGTTCACACAAAGTCCCAAAGGCCGCCGTATCGAAATCCGCTTTCCAGACAGTACCGCCAACCCGTACCTGGCCTTTTCGGCCTTACTCATGGCGGGAATTGACGGTATCCAGAAAAAAATGCACCCTGGAGAACCGAGGGATGTGGACCTGTATGAATTGACACCCGAGGAAGACCGGAAAATTCCGCAGGTCGCGTATTCGCTCGAATCCGCTTTGGAGGCCTTGTCTGCAGACAGGGGATTTCTGATTGCGGGAGGGGTTTTTACTGACGATCTCTTGGATGCCTATGTCCAGATCAAGGAGCACGAACTGGCTGCTGTCCGTACGTGTGTCCATCCGGTTGAGTTCGAACTCTACTATTCACTTTGATTGAGCCGAAACCGCTACCCCGGGTCGACTGGCAGTTCGGCAGTCGATCCGCTAGGATGGGGGTCATTTACTGACGAGGAGCCCGCTCGTGGGGTCAGGTGTTGTAGAACTCGTCGCCGGCTATCATCGATTTCGTGACCGATATTTTGTTTCTGACCGCACCCTCTATGAGGGTCTTGCGCAAATGGGACAATCGCCGTTGGCCCTTGTTGTTGGCTGTTGCGATTCCCGTGTAGACCCGGCAATTCTGACCGATTGCAGGCCTGGAGACCTTTTCGTGATCCGTAACGTCGCCAATTTGGTACCCCCTTGTGAGTCCGGCGGTCTCTACCATGGCACGAGTGCAGCCCTTGAGTTTGGAATCTGTGATCTCGAAATTCCTGAACTGATCGTTCTCGGACATGCCCAGTGTGGGGGCATCCGGGCGATGATCGAAGGTGTGAAGCGTTCGAGTTCTTTCATTTCTAGCTGGATGCAGATGGCAGGCGATGTATGCACCCGTGCCCGAGAAGTAGCGAATGGACGGCCTTTCATCCGGACTTGCGAACAAGAAGCGATCCGGCTGTCCCTCAACAACTTGATGACCTTTCCCTGGATTCGGGATCGGGTCGAAAAGGGGATGCTCACTCTGCATGGCTGGTATTTCGATCTTGAGGCTGGTGAGCTGCTCCGCTATGAACCGCAAACCGGATTGTTCAAAAGCCTCTGATCCAACCCCGGGCAGAGGGAGCATCTCCCGTTCGTCTCGACGCTCGTGCTCCAGCCGAGGTATCCGGAGATGCCGCGCCTGATCCTGAATGGGTGTCTGGATCCGATCCAGGCATAGATCTCCGGATGCTTGGTTGGTCCTTGTGTTGGGGAAGCTGCTCCCAGAGCTGAAAGGCGAAAAGAACGCTGTTGGAAGTGACGGGCACTCCCGCTCTTCTCAGCGCATCGGCTGTCCAGGTATTGCAGGTATGAAAGGCGTCGTAAGAAAGTTTGGAAGCAAAAAACTCGCTCTGGGGAACAGGTCCGTGGGCAATGGGTTCAAGATGGCCTGCTGAGTTTTTTTTCAGGGTTTGTTCAAGATATTGCCGTAATCTCGCAATGCCATGCTGATCGATGCGGACCGGACGAAGATGAATGGACGGGCCGAGGCACACGGTTGGCTTGCGCCGACAGGACTGTACAAGAAGGACGCTGGGAGAGGGAAATAGCGCGGAAAGCGCTGTCCAGATTCCCGGGTGGGCCGCCATGTAGAAATCCCGGTCTCCCCAGCCAAATACGAGATAATCCGGTTCAGGGGACAAAGAGAGAAGGGACAACAGGTTGTGTCCGGTTGTGGCCTTGGGAAGCACTAACCCCGTGTGCCAACCCGCCCGAAGCACCCAAACGAGCGCGCGAGGGAGCCTGAGTCCCGTTATTGATCTTCTGGTGGGAGCAAGGGGCACTCGCGGATTGACGGTCATCGCTGCGCACCCAGCGTTTCCGAATAGCAGAAAAAAGACAACCACTACATCAGCTAGGGGGCGAAATCCAAGTATGCGGGTACTCACGATTTCGAAAGATTATCATTCTTTCACGCTCCGAATCCATATCCGGGCCCTCTTGTCTCATCTTAAGAACCGGTTTATGCTTGAAGCATGAAAAAGCGGCTTTTTGTTGGAGTTCTTTGCTTTGGTTTAGGCCTCGGCGCTATGGCGGGAGCTTCTGCGCAACCTGTCTACACTTGGGTTGGAAGGAATGGCGTTCGCCATTATTCTGATGTCCCTCGACCGGGTTCGAAACAGGTGGTTCTGGGTGGAGGACTGTCCATTTTTTCCGTCCAGCACGCAGGGCTAGGAGCGACAACTGGTAGAGAAGGAGGTGTAGTTCGCCCAGCTGCGATCCGTAACCAATATCACTTGGAAATCCTGAGTCCAACCAACCAGCAATCGCTCTTCAACATTGGAGGTGTGCTGACCGCATCCGTGATGCTTTCACCCCCGCTGGTGGGCGGCGACGCCTTGCGCTACCTTTTGGATGGCAAGCCAGAAGGGAGAGCAACCCAAGCAACGAGCCGGATTCTGCATCAGGTTTGGCGGGGAACCCATGTTCTTACCGTCGAGATCGTCTCTCCGCAGGGCACGATTCTTTCAAGTCGATCGGTCACTTTCTACGTGCATCAGCACTCGATTCTTGCGCCGCGGCCACTGGGTGCCGTCCAGCAGGTAAAACCCGCCGGACCGATCGGGGCGATCCCGCACTAGCACTGCCTCGCACTATAATGGTGCAGTGGATGAGTCAGGGTCCCTAAACCGACAGCCATCAGATACGACCAGCCTTCTGGATGGCTTGGCCACGGCGGTTATTCGCGTCAATTCCAACCTTGTTCTCCTCTATGCCAACGCGGCGGCAACTGACCTGTTCGAGTTGCCCCAATCCGCAGTGGGCCGGCCCTTGGCCGATATGGTAACTGCCTTTGCGCCCTTGATCCCCCTCCTGCCCGGCCAGCTTGCTGTCGGTGAGATCCGGAGCTATCGTGAGCTTGAGCTTGCGGTGGGCGGAAGGACGGTTACGCTTGACTGCATTGTCTCTCCTTTTCCACCTTCGGAACTCATTCTCGAACTCTATCCCCTGGATCGCCATCTACTGATCAGCCGCGAGGATGCCCTGACTCAGCGTTATCAGGCAGGTCGTGCTCTTCTCCTCCAGCTGGCCCATGAGATCCGCAACCCGTTGGGCGGGGTTCGAGGTGCAGCACAACTGCTTGAGGCAGAGCTTGAGGATCCATCGCTTCGTGACTATACGCGGATCATCCGAAATGAGGTTGACCGGCTCGGTGGACTGGTCGAAACGCTCCTGGGACCTCTGACACCGCCGAGGCGTTCTCCGCTCAATATCCATGAGTCCACCGAGCATGTCTTGCACATGATCGAGACGGAGCGGGTGCCGCGATTGCGGCTGGCTCGTGATTATGACCCCAGTCTGCCCGAACTGTTCCTGGATCGTGATCTTTTGGTCCAAGCCCTCCTCAACCTGGTCCGTAACGCCCGGGAAGCCATGCAGGATAGCGGAACAATCCGGATCCGGACCCGGATCGAACGACAGTACACAATCCAGGGACGACGTCACCCACTGGCCATACGTCTGGATGTCGAAGACGAGGGGCCCGGAGTGCCGCCTGAGCTCGGCGAGCGGTTGTTTCTTCCCTTGGTGAGTGGTCGTCCGGGGGGAACCGGGCTCGGATTGGCGATTGCCCAGGATCTCATCCAGCGGCAGGGAGGACTCATCGAATGGAAGAGCCGGCCCGGGGAGACCGTTTTCTCGGTCCTCTTGCCCATCGAAGGAAGCCCGTGACTGCTCGCAGCTGGATCTGGGTCGTGGATGACGATGCCTCGACGCGTTGGGTCTTCGAAAAAGCCCTCGCGAAGTCAGGCTACGACGTGAAGGGATTCCCCCGTCTCAACGAGTGTGAGGAAGCTCTGAAGCATGGGGAGCCCTCAGCGCTGATTCTGGATATCCGTCTACCGGACGGCGATGGGCTGGATTTCCTGTCCTTCTGGTCCAAGCGATTCCCACGGCGCCCGGTTATCGTCGTGACTGCCCATGCAGATTTTCAGAACGCAATCCAGGCCTATGAGAATGGAGCCTTCGAATACCTGCCGAAACCAGTCGATTTGCGTGAACTCATCGCTGTTCTCGAACGTGGGCTCTCACACCCGGGTCCGGATGAGAAAAGCCGAAAACACGGACCGTCGTCGTTGCTGATCGGCGCGGCACCCGCCATGCAGAGGGTTTTCCGCCAAATCGGCCGGTTGGCCAGAAGCGATGTCACGGTTCTCATCAGCGGGGAATCCGGGACAGGAAAGGAACTTGTCGCTCGCGCGCTCCATGCCCACGGCCCCCGGACGAAAGGACCATTTATTGCCATCAATGCAGCGGCGATTCCAGCGGAACTCCTTGAAACCGAGCTATTTGGACATGAACGAGGGGCTTTCACGGGTGCCGTCACGGGGCGTGCCGGCCGTTTCGAACAGGCCCAGGGGGGGACCCTTTTTCTCGACGAGATAGGTGACATGCCCCTGTCGCTTCAAACTCGTCTCCTTCGGGTCATTGCCGAACATGAATTTTTCCGGGTCGGCGGCGAGAAAACCGTGGCGACGGACGCTCGACTGGTTGCGGCGACTCACCAGGATCTTGCGACCTTGGTGCAAGCGGGCCGTTTCCGTGAAGATCTTTACCACCGGCTCAATGTGGTTGAAATCCGCCTTCCTCCTCTGCGGAAGCGGCTTGACGATCTACCTCTTCTCCTTGAGCACTTCCTTCGGGAGGCAAGTGCCGAGTTCGGGCTCCCCCCTCCTCGGCTCACTGCTGAAGCCGTGGATGAACTGAAGCACTGGCCCTGGCGCGGAAACATCCGGGAACTCGTCAACTTCTGCCGGAAAATCGTGCTGGAGCCCCCGGGTCCATTCGTACAAGTTCGAGATCTTGAAAGTTTCCGTTCGGATTCACACTCCGGGAACATGCAGGAGTGGTGTGAAGTCTTGGGCCAGTGGTGCCATACCGCTTCTCCGGCTGACTATGCCCAGGCACTTGAGAAGGCGGAACGGATTCTCATTGAGGTTGCTTTGGAACGTACGGGAGGCCATCGCCAGGAGGCAGCACGACTCTTGGGAATGGGACGAAACACCTTGACAAGGAAACGTGCCCGATGGAAGGAAAACCAGTGATTGTCGCGAACACAGTTGGCCATGGTCCCCGTGTCACGGTCTGGGTGCATGGATGGCTCCGCTCGTCTCCCATGTTCGGATCCCTCATTCCCTTCCTGGATCCACAGGCTGACCGTTGGATTTTCGTGGATTTGCCAGGCTATGGTGCAAACCGCAAAAACCATGGCGAGTTCACTGTCGAGGGTGCGGTGAGGGAACTCGCTCATTTCTCGGATGAGGCTGGATTGAGCCAGGCACGTTGGGTTGGGCATTCCATGGGAGGACTCTTGATACAGCACCTTGCGTTGAGGGTCCCCGAACGGGTGGGTTCCCTCGTTGGGATTGCTCCTGTACCGATGGGCGGATTAGCTCTCAACGATCGCGCCCGGGAAGTCTATCGGGAGGCCTGTACATCAGAGGAAGCCCGGTATCGGGTGCTTGTGCGGCTCGCAGGACCGGCGACCTCATCCGAAACCATCCGGACCTGGGTGGGGCAAAGTTTCTCCGAAACACGTGAGGACGCACTTCTCTCCTATCTCGATTCGTGGTCCGTCGAGCGGCAAGAGGTTCTCCCCCAAGGCCTCCGCTCGATTCCGTTCGTCCTGGTTGCGGGAGGAGCCGATCCGGCCATCACAAAAAACAGGATCACCGGGTCGATTGCTCCCCTCTATCGCCATTTTGAGCTTCACATCCTTGACGGAATCGGACATCTGCCTGTGGAAGAGGATGCCTCACGAGTCGCACGGGCACTCGTCCAATAATCGGCGAAAACGAAGGGTCAGGTCTTCTTTCAGGATGAAATCAGAAGGAACTTTAGTAAATCTCGGTCCAGTAAATCTCGTCAGGGTTTGCCCGGTAAATTCCAAAATTGAGCGTACCGGAGGGAGGCTGGTTGTCCTGCCCCGTGCCGTTCCAGTCATACTCGAGCCAGCTCGGAATTGTTGCGGTAGTGAGAATAAGGGCGCCTGTCACATTGGGGGCCTTGAACCAAAGATTGAAATTGCCACCTTGAGGCGGCTCACTGAAGTCCTCACCCGTTTTACTGCTGCCACACGATAACCCACTCTGATTCCCTGTTTCCCACACACAGGTGTCTGACGGGGTCACAGGTCCACCCGGCGTGGGTTCCGAGAGGGCAAGGGTGACACCCGTCGTACAGCTGTCCTCGGTGGCTGGAACCCATCCCGTCGAGGAGCCAAGATAGTATTCCGTTGTCATGGGATCGTTCAGGTCCAGTTCCTCGGAGCCATAGGCATTGGGAATCACCAGTCGGCCCTGGCGAATAGTTGAAGCGTCACCCGTTGCAAAACCGATTGTGAAGGTGAATGGATTCTGGGGATAGGCGATTCCGTCTGTATCCGTAACCGGGAAACTGACGGTAATATCCGACTGGAAAGGGTTGGCTACGGGTGCGGGTTTTGTGCCATTATCCGGTTGGGTGTAGGACAAAGGGCCCGAGAAGGTGGTGGTTACCGATCCGGGTGCCGTATTTGTGGTGGTGGTGGGCGAATAACCCGCAACCGTGCTGTCCACCGTGACGCCCAAAGTGGAGGGGGCATTGGGATCCGAGTAGCTGGGTGTGATCGCGGGAAGTTTCCACCAGTCGGCGCCGGTCCCAAAATTGGAATAATTCTGGGTTGTTGTACCCTGTGCATTGACCGCGGTAATTGTCACCACGGGGGGGGTGGCATAGTTGAGAGGTTGACCCAAGTAGGTGAAGTTTGCCCCACAGCTCGAATCGAAGCTTGGCGAATTCACGCTGACATCGAAATGGTCAGGGGTAAAACGACCCACATAACTGCTGTTGGGTAGGGATCCCGTGTAATAACTATAACCCGTTGCATCCACACCGGGAGTGTTGAGATAGTTGGTCGCGGTGGCCTCGAAAGTGACGCTACCCACTTCGCTATATTCCAGGTCGTTTACGGTACCACTCCCTCCAGTGACGTCCAAGGAACCGTTGCTGATACTTCCCAGAACTCCTTGAGAGGGCAAAAAAGGTGAGACTGCCGATACCGAGACGGGCCATGAGAAATGGGCGAGAACCAGATTGGCTGCATTGTCTACTGCAATCCCCGAACCAGTGGGGGCTGTGCAGTTGGGGGCATTGCAAGTATCCGTGGATGACCAGGCATAGGCAGTCACCACAGCCGTGAAATTCTTGCCGGCCGCCGTGAAAATGGGATCAGTCGGGGACTGCGAACCGGGATTCCCTTGCACGGTGATGAGAAGGTCGTATGGAATCACGGTCACTGGAAGGCTACCGCAGGTCTGGCCGTTCCCCATGCACCAATTCAGAAGGTACTTTCCGACATCGGTCGTATCTAGCGTGAAGTCCGCCACGCCGTTTGTGAAAGCCAGATGGATGTTGAAGTGTCTGGGTTGACTGGTGGGAAGGGGGGATACGGTCTGTTGTGTATTCCCCGTCACGCCCGGTAACGCGGCACCGGGAGGCTGATCGGGGTCAAGCGTTAGCCATACAGTCATCTTCTGGTGTTTATTGTTTAATCCCGTATTGACATTGCAGCCGTTATAGCTGGTCACCGTCATGTTTTGGGGACGACCCGCGATCGGGATGGCGATCTCGCCGGGGGCATTGGCCACCACCAGCGAGCCTCCACGAAAGGTGATGGGTGATGAGGTGTTCGTGATGCCTGTACCAAAATCCTGAACCGTGACCGATACCGTTTCGGCCGTCGGATCGGACAGGTTGAGGACGATTTCACCACCATCCGCTGGGACAAACTGGTAGGTCCACTGGGGATAACCGGAAACAGGGTTGGGACCGATAAACGTGAGAGTGCCATTGGCCTGGTTGGGAGTGAGGTTGGCGTTCCCCGAGTTGGAACTCACGGTAATGATGATCCGTCCCGTGTAGCCCGGAATGACATTGCCGGCTGCATCTTCAGCAACGATGGTGACCGGTACCGAGAGGGAGGCACAGGTGCTTCCCGAGGCAGGTGACGTGATACCGAAATGATCCAGCAGGCTCGGTTCAAAAAGGATTGCCGTATCGTTGAGTGCTGCGAGATTGTTGGTATTTTGGATGTTGGTGATGTAGGGGTAGTTATAGTAGTTGCCAGTGGTATTGATCACCCAGCCAATGGCCGGCAAGTTTCCGTTGGTATCGAGGGGAGGGTCGCTTGTATTGTCCTGGTACTGGAATTCGAAGGTTCCGTTGGCATAGAGAATGGCTTGCACACTGAAGGCGGGTGGGGGGGGGTAGCCGGATTGAGGAACATTCAGCCAGGTGACCACAAAATACTGGAGGCCAGACGACGTCGTTCCGGTTCCATAAAAGACGCCACAGTTGGGGGCTGCACAAAGGGTATTTTCGGGGACGCCATTGTAAAGAGAGGGGTCCCCCGGATCAAAATCCACGCTATAAGGGATAATTGTTGTGGTCGGCGTACTGATTGTATTGCCGGTTGTAGTGGGGATCTGGATAAAGGGCCCGCCGTACCCGCACGCACTGTTATTGAATTGAAGCCGGCCGTTGGCATCAACCTGCACCTGGGTATAGGCGGTGCCCCCATAATCAAAAGTGAAGCCCAAGGGAATCTGCCAGGTGATGTCATCATCGGGAGTGGCTCCATCATAGGTGCCTGCCGTGCAGGCCTGGCCCGACGACCAGGAACCGCCTGTGGGCCCGGTGACGATGAGCGTTTGTCCCGCTGTACTGATCCAGCCGAAAGAGGTCGGAACTGCCGTGTAACTCACTGTCCCCTGCGCGCCGGTCATCCCAACGAGCATCAACAGGATAACGCCCGCCAGGATACGGCAACCTCCGACACGAGGAAATAAGTTGGAGAGATCAGAAAGCTTGCGGTGCATCGGTAGCTGTGACCTGGATGGTGCGCTGGACAAAGTCGGGGGTCTGCCCAAACGTGCCGTTCGAGGCATCCGCCTGGATGACATAGACGTTAAAGGTGGTGCCGTGCTCCGTATGGGCCGTGGAAGAACAGCTGACGGTGACGGAAAAGCCGGATAGCCCGTTGGCCGTGAACGGAAGAGTCGTGGTCGCGGGGCAGCTGTGGTTTGTGACCGCTTCGTAGGCACCCCAGCCGGCACCGCTTTGGGCGGCTGCAAACGCACGTGCCTCGAGCAGGACAAGTGTGGGAGCGGTCTGCCCCGCCCCGGAAATCTCAATCACGAGGGCAGCCAGGGCGCCCAGAACGACGATGATAAAGAGAGCAATCAGGATCGAAAATCCCGACTCGGAAGGGGTCTTCCGTGACACAAATTGCGGGCATGGATGTTCAGGGTGCATTGAAGACCTGGACCTCGCGCAGGAGGGTCACGCTCTCCTCATGGCTGGTCAATGTGAGAGAAAGGGTGACGAGACCGGCTCGTTCAGCGGTTCCGGGTGTGTAGGTGAACGAGCAGGCACTGACCAGGTTGGCACCGAGTTCACCAGCGGTTGCGCTGACAGGCTGGGTGGAGGAGATGGCGTATCCGCTATCACGCCGGAGGGTTCCCAAGGATGGATCGCAGAACCAGGAGACCGGACCACTCACGACGTAGACCCGGTCGTAAGGGGAGCGGTACTTGAACTGGAAAGCCGGACTGATTGAAACGTGGTCTTCGCTGGTGCCGGCGGTGAAGGTCAAGGTTGTCCCCGGTGGCGTGATGACGTTCGGGGGCCCTGCGGTATTGTCATAGGCATCGGCCCCGCTCTGGCCGGTGTTGTAGATCACAAGCGAGTCCGTACTAGTGGTGAGTGGCAGGGTCAGCCGAGTGAAATGGCCGAGGATGTTGAACCCGCTGGAGGGCGCATTGAAGGTGAGGATATCGGTCGGTGAGGTGACTGTACCGCCCGGCCCGTCCCGATAACGGGCCCCATCGGCCGTGAGGAGCAGCTCGAGGGCATCCACGCCCGCGCTCTGGGTGGTCCGAATGCTGTTCGGAAGGGCAGCACGAATGTCGCGTGTCATCTCCGTGAGCGCAGAGCTGGCTTCCTCGACCAGAGCCACCCGTCTCCCGGTCTCGAAAAAAGCACGAACCGGGCCTGCGATGACGAGCCAGAGCACGGTCGAAAGAATGCCCAGGATCACAATCACCAGAACCAGTTCGATCAGGCTGAAGCCTTGGCTGGTGGGGGATGGAGGGTGTGGAACGCGCCGCTGCATTGCATGCCTAGAGCGGAAATCGGAAGGCGGAGAGGGTAATGTTCGCGAGACTGGCCCGGGCGACATTGACGGTGATCAGTTTGGCGGAGGCACCGTCGAATGTTTCGTCGCTGACCGTGACCCGTACGGTATAGTCGCCGAGCCCGGCGATCGGTTGCCCAAACTGGTTTTCGGCGCCCACGTTCACGAGACCGTTGTAATCGTCTATGTCGTTGTAGTCGGCTTGGGTGCAGGGGGACGGGCAGGGCTGGTCCGTGTACGACTTGCCCTGGATTTCCTCAAGGTAGGCCTGACCGATGGCTACTGCTTGGGTAACGGCCAAGGGATCTGCGCTCGCGCCCACGCTCTGGTCGAGCGCGAGCAGGACCGCGGTCAGGGCGATCGCGATGACGACGATCGTGATGACGAGCTCGATCAAGCTGAACCCACGGGATCGATGGAGAGAGACCATCAGGGGGAGTGAGTCACGAGTCCGGTGCCGGACTCGATCGTGAGGATCCCGCTGAAACCACCGCCCGTGATGGTCACGGTTTCCTGGGCAGCGCTCATACCGGAACTATTGAACAGGATTTCCTGTGTCAATGGACTGGTCGACTGGCTGATCCCGGAAGGGAGGATTCCCGTGTAGGCTTGGCCCGATGCGGGATTGACGACCGGTTGACTGAAGGAACCGGTCGTGCAGGCTGGAGCCTGATCCAAGGCGTAGCCGGTGCCAGAAAGCGAAACGCTGACGGGACACTCGCTCGCGATGGCCTCACGACGGGCAAAACCCAGCGCGGCATCCAGGGAATCAAAGTAGCCGTGGGCATCAAAGACCGTGAGGTCGAACAGTCGAGGCAGGATGAAAAGCGAGAGAATGGATACAAGAAGGAGGACCAGGACCAGTTCGATCAAGGTGACACCCCGGAAGGGGGAGGGGGTACTCGGGCCCCCCTTCCCATGGCAGAAGAACTGCCGGGGTCGGGCTCCCGTGACGGGTTCCTCGGTGAGAGTCCGGTCAGGGCGCAGCGTTGGTGGCGATCACTTCCGCACTGGTTGTGTTCCCGGTCGAGACCTGATCCACCGTGCAGGCTGAAGCCGTACCGATCGCCGTCCCGATTGTGCCCGTTACCGTGTATTGGGTACTATCGAGCGGCTGCTGGAGAATGCCGGCCGGTGCACCCCCAAGAACAGTCGCGCAGGAGGCTCCAGCAGTTGAAACCGCGCTCGGGTTCCCGGCCACCGCAGCCGCATAGTTGATTGCGCTGGCGGACTCGATCGCACCCACAACCCCCTGGAGGGCGGCGGTGTCCGCTTGAGTACTCAGGTTGACGAACTTGGGAATGGCAACTGCGGCGAGTATCCCCAGAATGACAATGACCATGACGAGCTCGATGAGCGTGAATCCAGTCTGACCCTTTTTCATGATGCAACCTCTCTTGTCAGCATGCGCTACAGACGAAAACCGATGGCTGGGAACTTCTCACGTTTTAAAAAAGCCGAAGCCATCTACATTGAAATTGTGGGTATTATAGGGAAGGGACGGGGTGGTGTCCAGCCACTTATCGCTAGAAGACTACCGTTCGCGAAGCCCGGAACTTCCGTGGGTGTTCGGGTGGGGGGCAAGATCCAGGCAGAAAATGAGCTGGTCGTCTCCCGGACGGTAAAAGTCGGGCAAACGGGCAATTTCCGTAAAGCCGCAGCGACGGTAGAACGAGTGGGTTGGCTGGTACAGGGGGCGGGCCGATGTTTCGACATAAAGCTTCCGGGCTGCTACCGAAGACTGCAGGCGGGTGAGAACCGTTGCGAGGAGATGTTTCCCAACTCCGTGGCCTTGGGCCTCCGGAGCCACCACGATCCAGTAAAGATCATGGCTACCCGTGGTTCCTGGGATGGGACCGTGGCACGCGTAACCGATCGGGAAGCCCCTTGGACGTTCTGCTACCTCGAAAAAGTAGCCGGAAATTTGCGCTCCCTGTGCCAGATGGGATTCCATGAGTTCTTGAGCCACTGCCACCTCGGGCTCGTCGAAATAACCGGTGGCACGGACGATATCGATGAGCGGCCGAATATCCGTTCGCTCAAGCGAAGGGCGAATCAGGGCAGAATCAGTCGCCGGCATACGCTCTCCCGGGTGGGGAAAACCCGAGACCCCGCTTTGCTGCTTGGTCGAGGATTCCCTCGATGAGATCCCGGTATCCAATTCCCGCCACCCGTGCTGCCTGAGCAAAACCGGCTTCCGGATCAAGGGTGGGATTCGGGTTGAGGTCGATGATCCAAGGTTGCCCTTGGCGATCCACCCGAAAATCGATGCGGGCATATCCCGCGAGACCCAGACGCTCGAAAAGGCTCCTGGCGAGCTCGCAAAGGGTCTGGAGGATTGCACCGTCGGGGCCATCCCCCTTTGGGAAGACGCGCACCGTGCCGTGAGCCGCTGGGCTTTCTGGGTCCCATTTGGCCTCATAATCAACGATCTGGGGGCGGCCCTCTGGCCAGTTCCGAAACGCGATCTCCGCGGGTGGCAGAAGCCGGATATGCCCCCCGACCGTCTCGAGCAGGGACAGGTTGAACTCGCGGCCTGGAATGAATGCCTCGGCAAAAAATGGAGTGCCATAACGTCGGCTTTGGGTCTCGATCTGTTGAGTGGCTGCTGGCCATGAGGTCACCCGGGCGTCCGGGCCGAGACCCAGTGAAGCGTGCTGGAAACGGGCCTTGACGATGAACGTTGCCTCCGGATCTATGGGGCTGACCGGAGGTGTGGGCAGTCCCAAGGAACGGAGCTCGCGTTTGAGGGCCAGTTTGTCATCAGCCAAGGCGATGACGGTGGTGGGATTGCCAGTGTACGGCAGGGAAAGACTTTCGAGTAGCGCCGGGATGGCACAGGCCAGCCGGTCCTGGCCATTCAGACTTTCAACGAGGTTGAAGACAAGATCGGGGGGAGACTTCAGAAGCTGGATTCGAAGCTTTTCGAGATCGAGATCAGCATGGGCGACCTCGCAGGACCAATCCGGGCCGGAAAGCAGCCCTGCCAAGTTATGGGCGACCCGCTCGGTCTCGGCTTCATCGGCAGTCGGGTTGGGCCCTTGGATTGCACCGTGGAGAATGAGCAGGCGATGCATGGGTTAGGGATGACCGGAAGCATCGGCCGCCGAGCGGGACAGGGCAGATTCCAGGATGGCTCCGATGAGCTTCGGATAGGACCATCCTTGGGCCCGGGCCAGGATGACGAGGTCCGAACGCAGGGGATGCAGCCCTGCGAGCGGGTTGATTTCAAGGAAAAGAGGTTGGCTCTCCGCGTCGAGACGAATGTCGACCCGGCTGGCATCGTCGCATTCGAGAAGTCGGTGGACGGACAGGGCCAGTTCAGCAACAGCAGGCTCCCGGCTGGTGGGGACAGGCCGGTAATTGATGCGTATGTCGTATTCCTCCTTGGCCAGATACCCATAGGCCGCCTGGTCCTCCGGCGTTCTGGCGAGGATTTCAAGAATGCCCAGCACCCGGGCTCTCTGACCGCTGCCGAGGATGCCGACCGTGAACTCGCGGCCCGGAAGGTAGGGCTCGATCAGGAGAGGGCCCGAAAAGCGTGTCCGGAGCAACCGGATCCGTTGCTCGAGCCCGGCTTGGTCATCGACCCGGGAACCTGAGTCGATTCCCATTCCGGACCCCTCAGCGGCCGGTTTCACAAAGCGTGGGTAGTCGAGCGGAGGGATAGTCTCGGCTGGTTCACCACTCTTCAGGACGAAAAACGGGGCTGTCGGCAGCCCGGCGTCCCGTACGATGTGCTTGGCATGCCCCTTGTGGAGAGCCAGAGCCAGGGTGAGGGGTCCGGAAAAGGTGTAGGGGATCCCGTAGGCATCAAGCAAGGCCGGTACTTGTGACTCGCGGGCGGATCCCCGAAGGCCTTCCGCAATGTTGAACACGAGGTCGTATCGCTCACCACGAGCCAAAGCTTCCACCAAGGTGGGGAGCGATCCGACCGCAACCGGTTCGTGCCCGAAGTCCTTCAGGGCCTGACCGATGGCGGCCGGAGTTTCCGGACGATCAAACTCGGCGGTCTCCTCCTCGGTTAACCCGGCCGAGAGGTAAGACTCCCTGAGGTCATAGGTCAATCCGATGCGCATGGAGCCGGCCCGGGCTCACCCTCGGGATCCGGGTAACGGTACGTTCCTCCAGCGTAGTTTCGAAGGAGCAGGTCATCCCCATTGCGCCCAATGACGGGATCCGGGAAGAGAGGGATCTTGCCGCCGCCACCGGGTGCGTCAATGACGTAAGTCGGAACGGCGTACCCTGTGGTGTGGCCCCGGAGTCCTTGAATGATTTCAAGCCCCTTGGCAACCGTTGTCCGGAAGTGTGCGGACCCCGAGATCGGATCGCACTGATAGAGGTAGTAGGGCTTCACGCGGATGCGAAGGAGCCCTTGCATGAGCCGCTTCTGGGTCTCGATATTGTCGTTCACCCCCTTGAGCAGTACCGTCTGGCTGCCAAGTGGGATCCCGGCATCCGCCAGTCGTCCACATGCCTCAGCCACTTCCGGAGTCAGTTCGTCTGGGTGGATGAAGTGGATGCTCATCCAGAGAGGGTGGTATTTCTTGAGCAGGCGGGTCAGGCGGGGGGTGATACGTTGCGGGAGGACGGCGGGATTTTTTGTTCCAATGCGAAGGAATTCGACATGGGGGATTCTTCGCAGTCGGCCAAGTAGCCAGTCCAGCCGCTCATCATCAAGGCTCAGAGGATCTCCACCCGACAAGAGTACGTCCCGGATGCTGGGGGTGGACTCGATATAGGCCAGAGCCGCCTCCAGCTGATGCTTCTTGAGGCTCCCCTCTCCGCTTGCGCCCACGAGGCGCGCCCGGGTGCAATAGCGGCAATAGACAGCACACAAGCCGGTCACGAGGAAGAGGACCCGGTCCGGATAGCGGTGGACCAGCCCCGGAACGGGACTGGTCGCATCCTCGCCCAACGGATCCTGGGCTTCACCAGGGGTGGCCTGGTATTCGGCGAGAACCGGGATGACGGTCCGCCGCAACGCTTGGGTACTCTCGTCGGGATCGAGAAGGGAGGCATAGTAGGGGGTAATGCCGAACGGCAAGGATCCGACATGGCGTTCGATGGCAGCCCGTTCCTCGGCGGAGAGGCGGAGGATTCGGTCGAGGTCCGTCGTGGTCTTGATCCGGTGCCGTTGCTGCCAGCGCCAGTCGTTCCAGTCGCTTTTCGGGGTTGCGGGATAGAAACGTTCGCGAAAGCGTTCGGACCGCTCGCTGGTTACGAAACGGGGTCGGTAGGTTTTGGTAGCGGGGCGACGGGGTGGGGCGGTAGCGGGCTGGTGCGGAAGGATCGGGGAGAAGGGGATCCGGACTTCGTAGGGGGTATCAAAGGCGAGACCGGAGGCGGAGGAGGACGCTTGGACTGGAAGTGGTCCGGGAGGTTCGGCGTCTTCAGGAAGCGGGCTGTCTTGCATCGTATGGCTCCAGTGGGATTGCTTGGGCAAGCGCTTGGCCCCGGGCACATCCGGGGTGGTGATGGCCGACGGGACAGTCGGCGCGCATGGTATATATCCTTTTGACTCCAGTTGCAAGTCCCCGTTCCCCTCCCCCCGTCCGACAGGCGAAAGAACCACGCCCCGGCGCGCCCGAAAAAGGACGGATAAGCGCGCCAGGGTCAGCCGCGCGCATTACCGCGCGCGCCAGCGGTAGGGGTTGAGCTGGACCAGACGGACGCCAGCCAGCCCGGAGAGACGATGGCGTTTGCCGCGGTAGACCAGCTCGACGCGGAACCGGATGCGTTTGGGGCCGGTCAGGGGGGTTTCGAAATGACGACGGAAGCGGACGAGGTAGACCAGCGTCCGGGTTCGCCGGTCAAAGTACCAGGAACCGGGGGGAATCCGATGTCGACGGGGATGGGTGAAGCTTCCGACATAGTTGGCCGGAGGGGTGGCGAGGAATCGAATCGGATTGGTCCCTTGGAGGCGGGCGATGGCGGAAAGCCCTGCTCCACGGGCGACCCGTCCGGCAATCGTGATGCCGAGCGCGCTTTCGAGTGCCCCTTGAACCTCGAGCACGGCGGTCCTCTCGGCCGTGATCCGAAGGGGCCAAATCCGGTCTATTGCGACCGTGATGAAGATCCCGATCAGGATGACGACCAAAGTGAGCTCAAGGAGGCCGACGCTCAGGGGTCGTCGTGGCAGACGGTCGGCGGCCAGTCTAGGGGTAGTCACGGGGAGGAGAGCGCTGGGGGGTCAATGCTGGACGACCTGGATCAGGTCCCACATCGGCAGGAAGACGCCCAGAGCGAGGATGAGAACCATGAGGCCCAGAGCCACAATCAGGATCGGTTCAATCAGGGCCCCCATGTTCCGAACGTCGTAGTCCACCTCGTCCTCGTAATAGGTCGCGACCTCGTCCAGCATATCGTCGGCTGCACCGGTTTCATCCCCGACGCGGAGCATTTGGACGACGAGGGGCGTGAAGAGGCCTACGGTCTCCGCAGTCGTGCTCAACGATTCGCCACGTTCCACACCGGTCCGCATGGCCAGGATCCGTTCCCCGAGGTATTCATTGCCGACCGATTGGGCAATGAGGCCCATGGCCTGGACCATGGGGACCCCAGCGCGGTAGCTCATGGCAAAGGCCCGCGCAAAGCGGGCCAGTCCTCCGCGGAGGATCAATGGCCCGAAGATCGGCAGGCGGAGTTTCAGGGTATCCCACCAGTAGTGACCCTTTTCCGTCCGGACGTAGATCCGTAAGGCAAAGGTTGTGAGGACGATCAGGGCAAGGACCAGGAACCAGTAATGGGAAGCAAAGTTCGAGACCGCGAGGATGATCCGTGTGGGCAGGGGCAGTTCGCCATGGAACTGGGCGTAGACCCGAGCAAAGGCGGGGATCACCTTGACCGTAATCACCGCGATGGCGATGGCGATGGCGATGATCACAATGGCCGGGTAGCGGAGCGCGGTCTTGAGCTGGTTGCGGGTATTTTTGTCCCGCTGGAGATATTCATACAGGCGCAGGAAGGACTCCTCGAGCTTTCCGCTGGCCTCGCCCACGCGCACGATGCTGACGTAGAGCGGAGGGAATACCTCGGGGCAACGCTGCATGGAACTGGCGAGATCACGGCCCTCTTCAAGGGAGGCGAGCAGGGTCGCGAGGGCCTTGCGTAAGGCTGGAGTACGGGTGGAATCCATGAGGCTTTTGAGTCCATGGTTGATCGGTACTCCAGCACGGGTGAGGGCGTGCATCTGGCGGCTGAACAGAAGGAGTTCATCAATCCGGACCCGACGGCCAGGCCACAGACGCTTCGTGGCCGTGAGCCAATCCGGTTCGACCGGTCGTGGCCGGATCTCGACGGGAGTGATGCCGACCGTGAGCAACTGGTTGGCTACCGCCTCAGGACCCTCTGCTTCCCGGAATCCGGTGACGAGTGCACCACGCCGGTCGCGACCGCGGAAAGCATACTCGACCATTCAGGGCAGGCTTCCCTGAAGCGGGTTGACTTCGCCGAAGAGGCGCAGGACTTCGCTCAGGCTGGTCAGGCCGTCTTCGGCGTAACCCAGGGCGCGGCGGACGAGGCTCACGTAACCATCCTGGTGGCGGGCTGTTTGGGCAATGTCCGAGGACACCTCGCGCCTCAGGGCGTCGGCCAGCGGGATATCGATCTCGAGCAGTTCGAATACGCCAATCCGGCCCCGGAAACCACTGTTATTGCAGAACGGGCAGCCTCGTCCTCTCCGCCACTCGTGGGTACTCTCGGAAAGCCCCTGTGAACCCAGCCAGGCTGTTTCCTGTGGGGTGGGCTTATGGATCTCGGTGCAGTCGGTGCAGAGTCGGCGGATCAGGCGCTGGGAAATCACGGCATTCAGGGTGGCTGCAATGAGGTAACCGCGGGCGCCCATGTTGAGTAGTCGGTCCAACCCCGTGGGCGCGTCATTGGTATGCAGTGTGGACAAGACAAGATGCCCCATGAGGGCGGCCCGGAGCGCCACCTCCATGGTTTCTTGGTCGCGAATCTCGCCCACCATGATGACATCGGGGTCCTGTCGCAGCGTGGTTCTCAGGATCCGGGCAAAATCGAGTCCGATCCGCGGGTTGACCTGGATCTGGCTGATTCGGGGTAATCGATACTCGACGGGATCCTCGACCGTGATGATTTTGACGGCTGGGTGATTGATTGCGTTCAGGATCGAATACAGGGTCGTTGACTTGCCACCACCGGTTGGTCCCGTGACGAGTAACATGCCAGTCGGTCGTGCGATCAGTACCTGCAGGCGCGGGAGAAGGTCGGCGGGAAGCCCCAGCTGGTCGAGACTGATGAGATCGTGAGCCGGGTCAAGCAGTCGCATGACAACACTTTCGCCGTAGGAAGTGGGCAAGGTGGCGAGTCGGATATCGAGAGTCCGGTCCTTGACCTTGAGGCTGAAGCGCCCGTCCTGCGGCAACCGGCGCTCCGAGATATCGAGCCCGGCCATGAGTTTGAGACGAGTGATGATGGCCTGACTCACCCGCCGGCCTTCAACCAGCTGTTCATGGAGAATGCCGTCGATCCGCTGTCGAACCCGGAGCTGGTTTTCCTCCGGTTCGAGATGGATATCGGAGGTACGGGCCTGGACGGCATCCTCGAACAGGGATTTCAAAAGCCGGACGACCGGCTGATCTCCCAGCATTTCGCTTTGTCCGAGCTGCTCGATGTCGAAATTGCTGCCTTCCCTGAGCTCGGCCCCGATTTCCTCCGCAAGGAGCGAAATCTCTTCCGTGCGGCGGTAGACGACATCAATGGCACGGATGAGGTCCCCTTCCGGGACAAGGCTCAACTGCAGCGGTTTTTTGAGGATCCGTGAGAGTTCGTCATAGGCGAAGATGTCGGTCGGATCGACCATACCGATGAGCAGATGGTCCGAGCGGTCCTCGAGTACGATGGCCCGATAGCGCCGGGCATAGCTTTCCGGAAGCAGGCGGACGGTCTCGGGCTGGAAACGGTACCGCTTGAGGTCGACGAGCGGGATCCGGAGTTGGCGTGAAAGGAAGTCAAGCAGGATCTCTTCGTTGATGAAGCCGAGCTCGATCAAGATCCGCCCTAGCTTGTGGCCGGTTTTCTTCTGTTCGAGAAGGGCCGTTTTCAGTGCATTTTCCGAAATGATTTTTTCGCGCATCAGGAGATCGCCGATGCGGATTCGTTCTGGTGGTTTAGCGAGTGGGCGGTTCATGAGTCGGGAGGGGTTTTTCGAGAAATCTGATTCTACGCTCGAGATAGAGGGTGAGTGTGGGCGGAAGCCCGCCCAGAGCGAGGGCCCGCTGGTCGGCTGTGAGAGCGGAGCGGTTCCGTCCCGACTGTTCCAGGGCAATCCCCCGGCCGGCCCAGGCCCAGGCAGCAAGGGGATGTTTTGCGATGACTTCATCATAAAGGTGCGCGGCGATGGGCCAGTGGCCGGTCAACTGGGCCAGGGCAGCGGCCAGTTTGAGGTAATGCAAATGGGCGATCGGGTGGGTTGGGGAATGGCGCCGGATTTCGTGCCAGGCGAGGGCCGTATTGCCGGTCCGGGCCAGCAGGTTGATTTGCGCGTCAAGGGCAGTGCGGCTGATCCCGGGGAGATGGATCCCTGTCAAAAGGAGCGCCTGGGCTGCCGGGAGGTCTCCGAGTCGTATGTCGAGCCCCGCCAAAGCCAGACGGATGGCAGAGTTCCGCGGTTCGAGGGACAGTGCCTTCCGGAAGCGGCGGATGGCATGGTGTTCATGCCCGTGATTCAGGTCGCGCCGGGCTTCGAGAAGGTCCAGTTGCATTGCCTCGGACGGTGTGGCGGGAGGGGCGGAATGGATGTCCAGGGATTGGGCGATGGACACGGGCGGAGGAGGATGAAAAGCGGCCCGGGCTTGAGGTTTTGTTTGGGCAGACTGGGATAAGGGCCGCCGGGGGTGGCTTCCAATCGCAGGGGATTGTGGCAGGGGTTGGGCGATTGCGGCACTTGGGGGGGGGCGGCCGCCGAAAGCACGGGTTTGGTGGGCCTGGGTTCCGGCACGGATCGTTGTGCCAGCGGGTCGGGGGAGGGGACGGGTTGAGTGGGTGTTTCCTCCCCAGGTCAGGAGAAACCAGCTCGTGCCGAGTGCAAGAAGGACAAAGAGGATACTGGAGAGAATTGCCGCAGGCCGGTGTGGTCGGATGTGAGTCTTGGATTCCGGAACGACCTGAATGCCAGAGAGTGCTCCCGGTGCCCGGGGTTCCCGTTTGGCCAGGTCCCGGAGAACGTCATTGATGAGACTCATGTCCGGCTCCAGATCCGGCTCGGCCAGGATCGTTGTGTCCGGAGGACTTCACTGTCTGCGGCAGCGCGGATGATATGGGACCTCTGGATCCGGGTACTTCCATCACCAAAGGCGGCGAGCAAGGCCTTGTGGGCCCCCAGGTTCACGAGACGGGGGACTCCCCGGCTAACACGGGCCAGCTCCCGCACCGCCCGGGGTGTGAAAAGACCGGGATCGCGTGAACCTGCGACTGACAGGCGGTGATGGACGTACCCTGCGACGACATCCGGAGCCATGGGTTCCAGTTTGTAGCTGAAGCTGATCCGCTGTGCGAGCTGCCGGAGGATCGGACGGGAAAGGCGGACATCAAGTTCAGGTTGCCCGAAAAGGATGATGTGGAGGAGCTTGGCCTTCTCGGTTTCCAGATTGGACCAGAGACGGACAGCCTCAAGGGCGGGAGAAGACAACTCCTGGGCTTCGTCGATCAGGACCACAACTCGCCCCCGATTGCGGGCCAGTTCGAGCAAGCGCCCCTGGATCGCTTCCGTGAGGAGACCGGCGCCCATGATCGGACCGAGCGGGATCCCCAGTTCTCGTGCCAGGGCACGCCGGATCTCGTTCGGCGTGAGATGGGGATTCGGCAGGTAGGCGGTTGTGAAGTGGTCCCGGAGCTGGTTGAGCAGAGTCCGGCAGAGCAGCGTTTTCCCGAGCCCGACCTCACCGGTGATCTTGAGGAATCCTTCGCCACTCTCAAGGGCCAGGAGAACGACGTTCAGGGCTTCCTGGTGACTGCCGAACGCGTAAAAAAAATCGGTGTCCGGCGTGAGATTGAACGGATATTCCCTGAACCCGAAGAAGTCGAGGTACATACTACGGGGCTAGTGGACGCCCCAGCCCCGACGAAACTGGCCTTGGCGCCCGAAAGCGCGGGCTTCGCGTCGGGCATAGTGTGACCAAGCCGTTCGATTGCCCACAACGATCGGGCGCAGGAGGATGACCAGTTCTGTTTTTACCGTTTGCTGCAAACGCTGCTTGAAAAGGTTACCGAGAAGGGGAATCTGGCCGAGGATGGGAGTTTCGTAGTTTTCGTTCTGGATTTCATTTTTCATGAGGCCACCGATGACGATCACCTGGCCCGAGTGGGCTCGTACGACCGTATCGGATTCCCGAACCTGACTGAAAGCCAGTGGCAGGGTGCTCGACTGGCCGGAGACTGTAAACGAGGTGATCTGGGAGGTGACCTTGCTCACGGTGGGGTGGATTTCAAGGATGACTGTGCCCCGGGAGGTGATTTCGGGTGTGACATCGAGTGAGATGCCCGAAAAAAACGGGGTCAGGTTGACGTTGTTGGCGGAACTCACGGCGGTTCCCACGAAGGTGTTGCTGTTCACTCCTGTGACAAAATACTGGTCGTTGCCGACCTTGATGACCGCCTGCTGGTTGTTGAGGGTGGCAACCCGCGGGCTTGAGAGGACATGGACTTGTCCTTGTTGCTGCAGCAATTCGATGAAACCGGTGAAGTCGCCCAGGTTGAGAGCCAAGGCGAAAGTCCCACCGAAGGCGGTGGTTGGGAAGCTCGAGAGGGGAGCCGTGTTGGGTGCCAGGGTCAGCGACTGGCCGGCCAGTGTGGAAGTGCCCTGGTTGAACAGGTTTTGCCCACCGATCTGTCCGCCCAGGATGGAATTCCCCGTCCCGGGCTGGCCAAGGGCGGCCCAGTTGATTCCGCTCTGGAAACCCTTGTTGAGAGTGACTTCGAGGATCTTGGCCTCAATCACCACTTCCCGGTCCAGGCTGCCCTGGATCTGGTGGAGATAATCCGCGGTCAGATGGATTTCCGCGGGTGTGCCACGGACCAGAACGACTCCGGAGGTCGGGCTTACAATCACCTCATGACCGGGCGTTTGGGAGACGATGGACGAAAGGGCTTTCTGGATGTGTTTCCAGAACGCGGACTTGAATTTGGTCTCGATGCTGGTGCTGGCCTGTTGTCCGGACGGTAGATAAAGCTGCTCGTTCTGATTGTTCGCCATGTTTCCGTACATCCCTTCCCCGTACATGCCGCCATAGGCACCATAGCCCCCGTACCCATTGTTCTGGGGCACATTGGTCGTTTCCCCGGAGGTAATGAGTGTGCGGGTGACCCCCTTGCGGCTCACGTCCAGGTAGTTGACGTGAAAGATCCGTGTAACCAGTCCTTTCGGCAGGACGAGGTAACCGCTCGGGATGCGGTGATAGCGGAAGCCATACGTTGCCCGCACGATGGCGAACACTTCGGGGACTGTCACCCGCTTGAGCTCAAGGGTGATCCGTCCGGTCACCTTGGGTGCTACGACGACGTTGTAGGGGGTTCCCTTCACGAGTCCCAGGAAGAAGGCCCGTGCCGGTTCGTCGTGGACCGAAAGGTTGAAGCGTTCCTCGGTAACTCGTCCGACACCGGTCTTGACGGGCGGCAGGAAAGTCGCAGTCAGGCTGGTGGGAGGGGGCGCCGGATGGGACGGGATCACCGGGGTCACCCGGCCGGCTTGTCGCAGCAGGGATGCCGGGCTCGAATGGGGGCGGGTTGTAGCGCAACCGGTCAGGAAAGCTGCGCAGGCGAGGGCCGACAGCAGGCGGGAATGTCGATTCATCGCGGTGATCTCGAGGAAGAGCGGAGAAGGGCAGGGTAGAGGGCAAGGATCAGGATGCCTCCGGTACCGAGGCGGAGAATAACCCGACTGGGCTCGATCCGGAGAACGATTGCATCACCGAGGTGGTCCCCGGGCTCAAGCCTCTGGCCATTGATTGTGGCAATCCTCCGGTCCGGTGCGATCAGGATAGAGGTTAGCCGGTAGGGGACGGAGGTTTTTCGTCTGGAGGCCACGGTGAAGAAAGGAGGACGCATCGGATCGGGGATCCGACTGGCGCTGGCGGGTGGCGCAGCCAAGATTTCCGGAGTGCCGACCAGGAACAGAAGCGTGAAGAAGAGAAGCTTACGAGCGGAGGAGTGCACGATCAAGGCTCAGTGTGTGGACAACGAGGGTCGCCCGGTTTTCGGGATAGTGGGTCGCCTTGAGATTGAAGCGATCCCAGTAGAAATGCCATGACAATCGGTTGAGCGCGCGGAGATAGCCCAAGGTCTCGCGAAAATTCCCTGCGAAGACCAGTTCAAGCGGATGACTGAACAAATTCACACCATTCGCCTGGGCCCGAGGATCATTGAGCAGTGCACGGGGGGGGAGATTTTCCGCACGGATGAGGACAAGTCCCCGTTGTCTGGCCAGAATGGCCTCAAGCAGCCGGCTCATCGCCCGGGGGCTGACCAGACCTACCGTCCTGGCATGTAGGTCCCGGTCCACGGCGCGTATTCTGATCAAGGTTTCCGTGATCTTTTGGCGGATGGCTTGGTTGGGATGAAGGACCGCCGTCACGGCCAACCGTCTTGCTGCCTGGCCCAAGGCATGGATTCGATTGGCCGTGACAGCGGTCCGGTGCCGTTCGTGGCTCATGGCGAGGCTTACCGGCGTGAGCAGGATCACTTGGCCCAAGTAATACAGGATGGCGGCACCGGTGAGGAGTACGAGCACACGCTCCCGGAGACTCAACTGGTCGATCCGGTGCGCGAGTTTTCTTGCAGTTTCGCGGATCACGGCGATTTTCGCTTCCCAACGGTCTGGGTGGTGGAGGCGCGGAAATCAAGGTAAGGCGCGTCGTGCGAGGCTCTCCGGATCTGGAGGCTTTCGAAGCTGAGGGTGAGATGGGTCTTCAGCAGTCGGGCAAAGTAGCGAGGGACCAAGGTCGCGGCAAGCGCGTGGCCTTGGAGGGTCAGAGACTGTCCCCCCTCGCGAATGTCGATCCCGTCAAACCAGAGCCCCGGCGGGACAGCCTTGGACAGAGTGATGAGCTCTCCAGAAAATCCCCTGAGGTTGCCGTATCGGGGCTCCTTGAGCAGGGTCAAGGCGGTCTCCTTTTCCCTGAGCAGGACCTTCAGGTGGTCGAGACGGCCTACCAGAAGGGGGCTCTTCCGGTGCAAATGGGCAATCTCGGTGAGGGTCGCAAGGTGACGGGTCAGTGCGACCTCTTCTCTGCGTAACCGCGATAAGTTGGATTGGGCGGAAACGAGGAGGATTTGTTCATAGCCATAAACGAGCAGGATGCCGGTGACGAGCATGAGAAGGATCTTGCCGATAGACCGTCCTCCGAGCGGGACCTGCTGCTTGTGGAACAGGGGCTGGTAAAGATTGATTTCCTGTGCCATCTTCAGGACTCCGGGTCGAGTCTCAGAGCGGCGCCGATCGCAAGAAGGCCACGGGCCTGTTCTTCGATTGCCAAAGGACGGGCACAATCGAGGTATTGGTTGAGATCGCAGTGCCGGACAGCGAGACCGGTATATTCCTTGAGTGATTCTGACAGATTGCCGGGGGGGGCCAGGGTAGGCAGGATCAGAACGGTCTGGGCCAGGGCAAGGTGGAAATGGCGGTCGCAGTAATCCATCGAACGCTGGATTTCGAGTGCCAGCTGTTCCGCAGTGGCAGGAACCAGTTGGAGGGTCTCTACCCCAAAATCGAGGCGGCGGGCCAGATAGAGGGTATGCTGGCGGGTGACCACCACCAACCCTCTTTGGGTCTCGAGGTGTAGGGTGACCAATCCCTGCTGGTCTTCCGGAGCCAGTGCCGATAGATTCCGGATACACATCTCGGGGATGTCGATGACTGTGAGGATTGCGCCCGTTTCGGCGACGCTGTCGACTAGGCTGCGGATGGCCTCGGCCCGAGCAGCGATGCAGTACAGGCTGGCCCGTCCTCCTGCAGCTTGGCTATCGGCTGGCAGCTCAAAAAGGTCGATCAGGGCGTCATCGACATGGAAGTCGATCAGGTCTTTGATCTTCCAGCGAAGGGCGCTGCGCAACTCCTGGGGCGGGACATCCGGCGCGTCGACCAAGAGGATCTTGTAAGCCTCCCAAGGGGTCACCAGGGAAAGGCGCTCCCGAGCATGGATACCCGCCTGGATGAGATGGGAAAAGTTGCGGGTGGCTGCTCCATCGGCCGGGATCTCGCGGTAGTGTTCGAGACGGGGGCGTGATCCGCGGGTACGGTTGATTCGGGCCAGAACCAGGGTTTCGCCGAAAGGCACGACCCCCGTCAGGCTTGAAAGAGTGGGGGAGGTTTTACGAAGGTTCCACATGGTGTTCGGATTTGCTTGGGTTTCCCTGTAGTTTTCGGATTGGGCCCATGATCCAGCCCCCAGCTTGTCACAGCTTAAGAGAACCCGGAGAGATTGTAAACATTCAAGGACCGATTGGGGGGGGGCGGTTCCAGCCCGGGTATAGCCCGGGCACGATTTGTGGGATCCATGGGCTGTCAGCTTCGCTTGAGTGATCCGATGAGCCCAGGGAGTGGGATGTGGATTTCGTCGAGGTATGCGAGCAGCCCGTCAGAGATCTCGTTTGTCAGGAGCGGATTGTAGAACAGGCCGGTACCGAGGCCGACCAGGGAGGCTCCTGCGATCAGGAAATCGATTGCATCTTCGGTGGTGGTAATGCCGCCTTGACCGATGATGGGAATGCCCAGGGGACCCGCGATTTCAGCCACTTCGGCGACCTTGAGCAGCGCAATGGGCTTGATCGCAGGGCCGGACAGCCCCCCTTGGCCGTAGCTCGGAAGCGGGGTGCGATGGACGCGATCGATAGCAAGGCCCGTTACGGTATTGATCACAGCCAGTGCGTCCGCACCGGCCTCGATGCAGCGACGCGCATTGGTTCGGATATCGGTTTGGTTGGGGGAAAGTTTGGCGATCAGTGGTTTGTGCGTCATGGATCGGCAGGCTGCGATGACCCGTGCCGACATGTCGGGGTCGTTACCGAACTGGACCCCGCCTTCTTTCACGTTCGGGCACGAGATATTGATCTCGAGAGCGTCGATCGGGGAATCATCGAAGCGGCGGGAAACCTCAGCATATTCCTCGATTGTTGAGCCGGACACGTTGGCGATGTAGCGGGTCTCCGAAAAATCAAGATGGGGTAAAATCGTCCGGACGACCGCATCGACCCCCGGATTTTGAAGCCCGATTGCATTGAGGTAGCCGGAAGTGGTTTCCCATAGGCGATGTGGAGGGTTGCCGAGACGCGGCAGGAGGGTTGTCCCCTTGAGGAAGACTGCTCCCACCCGGGCCAGGGAAAAGCCCTCGATCCGGGTATATTCCTCGCCGAATCCCACACATCCGGAAAGCAGGACGATCGGACTATTCAGCAGGAGCCCGCAGAAGGTACACTGAAGCGGAGAGGCCGATTCATTCAGCATGCACGGCTCCCCGTACCGGGAACTCGTCCGTCCGGTCCCGCTCGAGCAGCCCGGCCAGTGTCCGCAACGGATCTGCACCCTGGTACAACACGGAATGAAGGGCTTGGGTGATGGGCATGGACACCCCGCTCCTCACACGCCTCTGCTCAAGGGCGGCAAGTGTCCGGACACCCTCGGTCACCTGTCCAATTTTCCGGTGGGCCTCCTCGACCGAATAACCTTTTGCGAGGAGGCGGCCCAGGCGCCGGTTGCGGGACTGGTCGTCCGTGGCCGTGAGAAAGAGATCGCCCACGCCGGAAAGCCCCATAAAGGTTTCGGCTTTCGCTCCCAGCCATGTTCCGAGGCGCATGAGCTCGGCCAAGCCGCGGGTCACGAGGGCCGAGCGGGCGTTGGCCCCCATGCCGAGCCCGTCCGAGAGTCCTGCCCCGATTGAGATTACGTTTTTCCCGGCGCCCCCGAGAGCCACTCCGATGAGATCGCTCCCGAGGTAGATCCGGAAAACCGGGTGATGCAGCATCGTGGCAAAGAAATGGCCGGTGGCCGTCTCTTCGGAAGCCAGAGTCACTGCAGTCGGCAGCTCACGAATGACTTCACCTGCAAAACTGGGCCCGGAAAGCAGGGCCAGTGGCTGGTGAGGCAAGCACTCGCGTCCCACTTCGTGCGGCAGGAGTGTCGTCTCCTGTTCCATGCCCTTGGTTGCGATGAGGAGTGGACAGGCCGGGTGGAGCCCCGCCAAGACGGCTTGCCCTAGGACGTTGCGCAAGGCCTCACTGGGGACGGCCACGATGAGGCCCCGGATCCCGGTGACCGCCGAAGGGAGATCGGCAGTCAGGATCAGGGTCTCGGGCAAGGTTCCTTCGGGCAGGTAACGAGTATTGCACCGACTAGCAGCCATGACCGAGATTGCCTCCCGATCACGCCCCCAGAGGCTCACCTGGTGGCCATTCCGGCCGAGGCGTACTGCCAGTGCGGTTCCCCAAGATCCAGCACCGAGAACCGCCAGGCGGGATTTTGGGTTCACGCAGGTGTTAGCTGGCGGGGCCGCTGTTGCTGGGGGTGGTTTGGTGTTGCTGATAGAGCGCATCGAAGTCCATGGGCTGGAGAATCACCGGCGGGAAACCGCCCCGGCTGACGAGGCTGCCCAACAGTTCGCGCGCATACGGATACAGCAGGGATGGCGCGTGGGCGCCCAGAAGGGGTCCTTTTTCCGTTTCACTGAAACCCCGGGAACGAAACACCCCGGCCTGGTGAATTTCCGCGAGAAAGACCACACGTTCTTGCCAGCGAGCTTCCAAGGTGATCGAAAGAACCACTTCATTGAGATCTGGATTGTCCCGGATGCCGTTCACAAGGGTCTGGAGGGTGATCTTGAGTTCGGGAGCGAGGTTGGGAGTGCCCAGGATCGCTGGTGATGCCGGCGATTCAAACGAGCAATCTTTAAGGTAGATTGCCTCGATTGTGAAAGATCGCCCGGCTGGACTCTGGGTTTCGGGGAGGATGATGGGATCGGTCATTTCGGGGTCTGCTCCGGTTGGCTGGGATGGGGAGCGCCAGCCAGTTCGAAGAGCTTGCCGGACCGTTCAATGGCGCTCAGTTCCTCATATCCTCCGATCGGGCGGGTTCCGAAGAAGATCTGGGGGACGGTCCGCTGGCCAGTCATTTCAACCAAGCGGGATCGCATTTCCGGATCTGCCGAAACGTCGATTTCCCGATAGGGCAGCTGGTGTCGGTCGAAGAGTGCCTTCGCCATCCGGCAGTAACCGCACTGGGGAGTTGTATAAAGGAGGATCTCATTCATCCGTTCTTGCCCTCTCGTCCCCGGATGACCGGGAAATGGTCCCTTTGCCATTGTGCCAGACCATTCTTAAGGATGGCCAGAGGAACTGCAGCTTGGCCGGCAAGCTGCTTGGCCACTTTTGTGGATCGTTCGCCATTTTGGCAACACAGGATGACGAGACTGGATTTGCCGGCCAATTCCTGGACACGGGAAGAAGCGTCTTTTTCGTCAGTCCGGATGGCATTTGCAATGTGCCCGGTTTCAAAGGACTGTCGGTCTCGCAGGTCGAGGATGGATGCCCCGCGGTTCGCGGACAGGGCCACGCCTTGGGAGTCGAGTTCCTGGTATCGCCGGCGTTTCTTTTCAATTGTGTCGGCAACGAGGAGGGCCAAGATGATCAGGAAGGCCCCGACCAGGAGGTAATGGTGATGCGTAAAAGTAGTGAAATGCCGGATCAGGAGGGGAATGGACACGCCCGTCTGCCGATGGGAGATTTATGAGCGAAAATTATAGCCTATTCGTGTGCGGAGGCCAGATTTGAGACCCCCTCGGTTCCCTGCCCTTCCGGGAAGGGCACTTGTCCACGAATGGTGGATTCCATCCAGCTTTGTCCTGCTCTCCAGTGTGGCGGCAGTGGCATGGGCCGGGGGACGACCGCCCCTCTCGCCATCGACCCGCTTGGTCCAGCTCCAGCATGAAATGCGGAACATATCCCAAGCCCTGGCCCGTTCGAAAGCCCGGGCAGCACGAGCCCGCCTTGCCTTGCGTCATACCGTGCAGCGGATCCGGGAGAATCGGGTCAGACTCGCGGGGATCAGTCGGCGGATTGCTGAGGAAGACAAGCGAAAAGTGCTTCTGGATCGACGTGAGCAGATCTTGCAGGTCCGGTTGCGCGAGAGTCATAAGCAACTGCTCCATCTCATGCAGGTTCGCTTTATGCTCGGATCGAGGCAGCGGTTACGGTTTTTGCTGGAAAGCGGGTCGGTCGACCGGCTCGATCGGCTGTTGGGGGAATGGAGATGGCTCGATCAGGCGGCTACGGTCAGTCTCAAGCAGGCCGAGCGTCTCGAGCAGCAGCTGACCCGCTCACGCTTGTCCGTCTCCCGGCTGCTGGACCTCCTGCATGACAGCCGTGCGGCGCAAGGTCGGTCGATGGTCATTCTCGGGGCGGATCGGGCCCGTCGCGCCGCACTTCTCTATGCCCTCTCGAACCGGGTGGGTGTAGGCGAACTCCGCCTGCATGCAGTTCGGCGCCACTATCGCGAACTGTCCACTTTGCTCGCGCGGTTGCCCCCCCGCGCGGCACTCCCACAGGTCGGATCCGGTGCGCTCGAGCGAATTCCTTTTGAACATCTGCGCGGTCGTCTCCCGTGGCCGGTTCGCGGAACGATCGTCCGTGGTTTCGGTTCCGTCGAGGCGGGTGGCCTGCTTCTGAGCCACGGCCTCTGGATTGCCACACGGCCAGACGCTCCAGTCAGGGCAGTTGCTCATGGACAGGTAGTTTTTTCGGGCTGGTTGCCGCACTTCGGCCTGCTGCTCATTGTTGCCCAAGGGCAGGGTTACTACACGGTTTATGCGCGCAATGTCCTGTTGTACGAGCAGGTGGGGGATTGGGTCAATGCCGGGGACCTCCTCGGTCGTCTGGGCCCCGGTCATGCTGCCGAGCTGTATTTCCAGATTCGTCGGGGGGCCCAACCCATTGATCCGGCTCCTTGGTTGACCGCGGGCGGATAACTCCAAGCTTCTCTTCTTTGTGCGGAGAATCGCACCCGGATCCCTGGTGATTCGTATCGGAGGCGTGTCTGGGGAACCTACGAGTTCCGCATGCAAAGAGGGCTCGTACGGGGGAAGTGTGCCTTCAGGAACTCCATTTGGTCGGCCAGAATCCGGCGTCCCTTGAGGTAGATGTACTCGGCGTGGTTGGGGGCAAAGGGGATGGCCAGCAGGCTGAGCCCGGCTTCCTCCGGGGTGCGTCCGGCCTTGCGGTTGTTGCATCGCTTGCAGGCGGTGACCGAGTTGGTCCATTCGTCCCGGCCGCCGCGCGACAGTGGCGTCACATGATCCCGGGAAAGCTGGTTCGCCGGGAAGGAATCCCCACAGTAGAGACAGAGTTGGGCGTCCCGTCTGAACAGGGCACGATTGCTCAAGGGAGGAATGTAGTCGCGGAAAACACGGTCGTAGAGTGCACCATCGGCACGTGTCGCCAAGATGGCATGGATCGTGATGCGGCTCTGCTTTCCGGTCACGGCATTGGTGCCGCCATGGATGTGATAGAGCATCCGTCCGAAGGTTGCACATACCTCGCTCAGGCAGTGCAGCTTGACGGCTTCCTGGTAGCCGATCCACTCGAGCGGCACTCCCGCCGGGTCGGTGCGGAGCACCTGCTGGTTCAGGGAGTACATGTGAAGGATTGTACACGCTTTCCTGCAGCCGAAAAGTCCCCCTTCCACGCCTTTTTGCCGCCATCCGTTACAATCACACCGTTCCTCCACCGAAGGGTTGCGACATGCGATTGTTTGTTCCCTCACTGACCGCTTCGGGGGATAAGCGTGTTGCGGTCGTCCCGCAGATGATCGAGCGATTCGAAGCCTTGGGTTTTTCGGTCGGAGTGGAACGCGGGGCTGGCCTGGGAGCTGGTTTTCCCGATGAGGCTTATGGAACCCATTTGGTGGGTGCGGAAGCCATGGCTGGAGCAGATCTTGTACTCACGCTTGGAGGTCTTCCGGGGGTGGAGCGGCTGACGCCGGAAACCCGCCTGCTGGGGTTGCTTCGACCTTGGGCGCAGACCGAGCTCGGGGACCGCTTGGCCGCACTCGGTTCGACCGCTTGGGCCCTTGAATACCTGCCGCGGATCTCCCGGGCCCAGTCCATGGATGCACTCTCCTCGCAGGCCACCTGTGCGGGGTACCGGGGTGCCATTCTTGCAGCGGAAGCCTCTGGACACGTGTTTCCTCTCCTCACGACGGCCGCGGGCACGCTGCGTCCGGCCGAAGTTCTGGTCTTGGGTGCGGGTGTCGCCGGGCTCCAGGCCATTGCCACGGCACGCCGTCTGGGTGCCCGGGTTGCGGGTTACGATATCCGCCCCGAAGCCCGGGAGCAGATCCTCTCGCTCGGCGCACGAGCGGTTGAATCCGCGCTCACGGCCGGGGGGCAAGGTGGATACGGACGAGAACTCACGGCGGATGAACAGCAGCGGGAAAAAGAACTTCTGGCACGCGAGATCCGGGCCGCGAACGTGATCATAGCCGCTGCGTTTGTTCCGGGACGCCCCGCTCCCTGCTTGATCCGATCTGAAGATGTGGAGGGACTCGCACCCGGTAGTGTCATCGTGGATCTGGCCGCAGACGAAGGGGGCAACTGCGCCTTGAGTCGACCGGGTGAAATCGTGTCACGGGCAGGGGTCCGCATCCTGGCGCCACGATTGCCTGCTGCGGATCTGGCTTGGCACGCGAGTGAAATGTATTGCCGGAATCTCTGGCACTTCCTGAAGCCTGCGGTGGCCAATGGACAGTGGGCAGTGGACTGGACGGATCCGGTCTACCGCGAGACGCTCTGGACCCACGCGGGTCGCATCCGACCGGCCGGTGAAGCCCCAATCACGATTTCTGAGGATCCGCTGACATGAACGATGCCTTTGTGTTGTTGCTTGCGGCCTTTACCGGATACGAGATCATTTCCCGGGTCCCGGCACTCCTCCATACCCCACTCATGTCCGGAACGAATTTCATCCATGGGATCATTCTCGTGGGATCGCTTCTTGTTTTTTTCACGGCACAGGGGTTCACGGCCCAGATCCTGGCTTGGGTTGGCATCGTTCTGGCTTCGGCCAATGTGGTCGGCGGTTTCGTGACGACGGAGCGGATGTTGGCCCTATTCCGGACTGGACGCCAGGTGGAGGCACGTGATGATTGAGGGGGGGCTTGTTTCGGATCTGATTGCCTGTGCACTCCTGATCGGTGGGGTCAAGGCCATGAGCCATCCTCGCCATGCTCGTCGCGGCATTTTCATTGCCGGTGTGGGGATGCTGGTTGCCATTCTTGGCAATGCGGTCTTCGGCCCAACCGTGACCGGTGTGCGATCCGCGCTCGCGTTGGTGGCAATTGCCTTGGGTGGAGGGCTTGCCTGGTATGAGAGCCGGCGTGTGGCCATGACCGCCATGCCCCAGATGGTGGCCCTGTTCAATGGATTGGGTGGTGGTGCTGCAGCGCTCATCGTGCTGACCCGCCTCTTCGAGCCGGGGCGGCCTGCTGGTCTATTCCTCGTTTTTGGATGTTTGGCCCTTGCGATTGGCGGTCTGTCTTTCGGAGGTAGCGGTGTCGCACTGATCAAGCTGGCTGGCCGGTGGGGCAAACCTCTGCGTTTCCGGTTCCAGAACGGGGTACATGCTCTTCTCGTCCTGGTGATCCTGGGACTCGGTACCGGTCTTTTTCTTCATGTCGGTTCCCGAAGCGGACTTGTGGTTCTGCTCGCGGTCCTGAGTGTGCTCTTGGGTGTGGGTGCTGCAGCTCCCATCGGAGGCGCCGACATGCCAGTGGTCATCTCGCTCTACAATGCCCTGACCGGAGTTGCGGTTGGGGTTGACGGACTCATGCTCGGGAATCCGGCCCTGATCGTCGCAGGAACCGTGGTTGGTGCCTCGGGCATCCTGCTCACCCGCCTCATGGCCCGTGCCATGAACCGTTCCTTGGGACAGGTCCTGTTCGCCCATTTCGGTGAGGTTGCCGGAACCGACGGTTCCGGCAGTGGAACCTTCAAGGAGATGGATCTCGCGGACGCGGCGGTGGCGCTGGCCTATGCCCGTCGGGTCCGGGTTGTTCCTGGTTACGGGCTCGCCACCGCCCAAGCCCAGCACAAACTGGCCGAGCTGACGGAGCTTCTTCGCCAGCGCAATGTGGAGGTCCGTTTTGCGATTCATCCCGTGGCAGGGCGCATGCCCGGGCACATGAACGTTCTTCTTGCGGAATCCGGCGTCCCTTACGATCTTGTCCAAGATCTCGAAGAGGCCAATCCGGAGTTTCCCCAAATCGACGTCGCGCTTGTGATCGGGGCCAACGATGTGGTGAATCCCGGTGCCCGCAACAACCCGGCAAGCCCGCTATATGGGATGCCGGTTCTCGATGTCGATCGTGCCCGCCGGACGCTTGTCATCAAGCGGGGACGGGGAACCGGATTTGCGGGGGTTGAAAATCCACTGTTTTCGGCGGAGTCGACTTATCTGCTCTATGGTGATGCCCGGGCGGTTCTTGGGCAACTGGTCGGCGCCGTCAAGTCACTCTAACGTCATTCCATCGTCCGAAGGCGTGTGGAATATGCCGGGCTTTGGGGTGTTGTCGCAGCCAACGACGGCGCTGTATCGGCCTGAGTCTACGCCAGTGTCTGAGGAGTGCCCTGCGCCGATCCGGAGGCAATTTCCGGAAGCGTTGGTAGGCATGCCGGATCCGATTGCGCAGGGCCCGCGGCAAACGATGCCAACGGCGCCAGTTCCGGAGGATGCGCTGCCGTTCGCGGGGATTCATGCGCATCCAGCGCCGAGCCCGCTTGAGAAGGAGCCGCTGGCGACCCGGCGGCAAATGGTTCCAACGTTGAGCCCAGGGAGAAAGCAAAGGGCGCAAGGGAGGCGGAATCCGGGCTGGGGGCGGGGGTGCGGCCCACCCGATCGCGGGGAGGCCGACCATGAGTGCATAAAAGACCATGGCCCGTCCGGTTCCACGACAGCCTGTTTTCTGGTTCACGAACGGGTCAGCCCAATCGGGCTTTCTCGTGAGAGGCGAGCCAGCGGTAGAAGGACAGATGTTCATACAGCCGGGCATCCCCGTGACCCAGGAGGCGGGAAGGGGCGTTCACAATTTCCGGGTGCGCCGGCCCCAATTGCGGGCCTGGAGTCGGAAGCGGGAGCACGAAAAAGAGCCCGATGGCTGCCGCAGCAAGAGTGGCACTGGAGAAAATCCAGAGCCAGCGCCGAAATCGAGATCGAGATCTGTGGTGTCCCAGAGCTTGATTGCGGGCCCGTGCCAGCGCCATCCAGGTTTCCTGAGGAACAGTCCCCTCCCATGCCTCGTAGTGAAGGCGAAGCTTTTGGAGCCAGGCCTCGTGAACAGGTTCCATCATGATGGATCCTCCATCTGCTGACGCAAGGCATGCAAAGCGCGCGACAGGTGGGTTTTGATGCTGCCTTCGGAGCAGCCCATGACCCGAGCCGTGGTCCGGATATCCCAGCCCTCGAGTAGACGCAAGATGAAGGCCTCGCGCTGCCGGCGCGGGAGGGATTCGATGATTTGGGACAACCGCTCGAGATTACGCGCGCGCTCAAAGGCCACCTCGGGCTGGTTCCGTTCCGCTCCGGGCAGGTTGGCCAGGAGATCAGCCTCTTCCTCGGCTTGGTCACCCGATGGGCGGAAGACCGCCATCACCGGTCGGCGATGACGAGCCCGGTGGAAATCCTGGATCTGGTTGTGGAGAATGCGAAAGAAAAGGGGCGGCCATTCGGATGCGGGTCTCTGCGCATAGTAACGCGTCAGCTTGAACATGGACTCCTGGACGGCATCCAAGGCGTCATCCCGCTGGCCGAGGGCAAACGAGGCGATGCGCAGGGCCTTGCGCTCGACGTCCAGAAGGAAGCGTTCGAGTTCGGCCCGTCGCTCCAGAGGTTTTCCATCCCGCCGAACGGCCATGCGAGGCCCGAATGAGAGCGCCGACTCGTCTATCATCCTCGCAAATGCTGCCATCGTCGACTGGGACCGATTTTTTGCTGTGGCCTACTGGGTTAACGCAACCGGTGGGGGGGCGTTGACATGGAGAAACCCCTGACTCAGGTCGTCAAGGTTGCCGTTTTTTGCCCGAATTTGAATCTCTTGGATTATCTTTGGCCCCCCCCCGAAACCGATTTGGGGGATCCCTCTGTCGGGATGCGCGTCCGTGTGCCCCTCGGACCGCGCAGTGCGGCTGGAATCGTGATGGAGATTCTGCCAATGAGCCGGCTTCCCACGAAACGACTGCGGCCCGTCCTGGAGGTTCTGGACCATGAACTCACGCCGGATCTTTGTGAGTTCATCTTCTGGGCCAGCCGTTATTACCAGATTGCTCCCGGTCTTGCCTTCCAAAGCGTGCTGCCTCCTGCTCTCAAGAGCCCCCATCACACCGGCCACAAGTCCAGGATTGTCTGGCGAACGGGCGGACCCGTTCCGGAGATCCGGTTGCGTCGCCTGGGAGCCACGAGCCGGCATCTGCTTGATCGGCTTATGGGATCACCGGATGGCTGTGAGGATCGTTCGTTCCCGGTACCGTCACGTCGCCTGCTTCGTGCACTCCACCGTCGCGGCCTCGTGCTCCGGGTTGAGAGGGACGAGACTCCCATCGAAATGGGAAGGCAGAACGTTTCGACCGCAAAAATCCCGGAAACCCTGTCGGAGGATGCTCTTAATCCCGACCAAAGGGCAGCCGTTGCGGCCTTGTCCGATGATCCGGAACGTTTTCGCTGCGTGCTTCTCGAGGGGATCACCGGCAGTGGCAAGACTCGGGTCTATCTTGAAGTGGTCCGTCGGTGTCTGGAACGGGGCCGATCGAGCCTCATTCTGGTTCCTGAAATCGCGCTCACCCCCCAGCTGACCCAGGAGGCGGCACGGATCCTTGGCATCCCACCTCTGGTCTACCATTCGGAACGTTCCACTGCCGAGCGCGACCGCACCTGGCAGATCGCCCGGACCCCACAACCGTACTGTGTGGTGGGGACCCGATCGGCGTTGTTTTTGCCTCTGACCAATCTGGGCCTCATCGTGATCGACGAGGAGCATGACACCTCGTTCAAGCAACAGGAGGGATTCCGCTACTCCGCACGCGACCTTGCCGTCTGGCGGGCCCGGCAGCTCGATGTTCCGGTCATCCTCGGATCTGCGACCCCAAGCCTCGAGACCTTGGCCAACGTCGAGAGTGGCCGGTACCAGGTCATCCGGTTGCCGGAGCGTGCCGGCACAGGGCAGGTTCCGGAATCGATACTGGTGGACATCCGGGGCCAGCCCCTCATCGGAGGTCTGGCAGCGAGCACACTGGCCCGGATGGCGGAACACCTCAGGGCTGGCGGGCAGGTTCTGGTTTATCTCGACCGCCGGGGGTATGCCCGCCACCTGGTTTGTCCCGCTTGTGGATGGATCGCCGAATGTTCGGAGTGTGCCGCTCCCTTCACGGTACACCGCTCGCCGGGTCAACTCCTCTGTCACCGCTGTGGCAGGCACGAACGCCTGCCGGGGGTTTGCCCCCACTGCGGGGGGAGTCTCACGCCGCGTGGTACCGGGACCGAACGGATCGAGGATGTTTTGAGCGAACGATTCCCGGATGTGGGAATTGCCCGCCTGGACCGGGACCAGGTAACCCGGAGGGAGGCACTCGAGACAATCCTGTCCTCGGTCCGGGAACGCCGGGCACGGATCCTGGTGGGGACGCAGATGGTGACCAAGGGGCACGATTTCCACGGAGTAACCCTGGTCATTGTCGTGGATGCTGACCAGGGCCTCTTTAGTGCCGATTTCCGGGCACCCGAACGGCTTGGGCAGAGGCTCGTGCAGGTCGCCGGCCGGGCCGGACGTGGAACACATCCCGGATCCGTGTTGTTGCAGACACGCCATCCGGAACACCCTCTTTTCCAAGACCTGCTTGCTGGTTCCTATGCAGTTTTTGCCCGCCGCCTACTTGAGGAACGGCGAGCCGCCGGCTGGCCACCTTACGGCCACTTGGTTCTGGCCACGGCTGAATCGTCGGACCGGGAGCGGGCGCGGGGATTCCTCGAGGCGGCAGGGCACAGGTTGGCAGCTCAAGCGGTGGAGGGAGGCTGGGTCGTTTGGGGACCGGCACCCGCCTTGCGGGCCAAACAGGCGGGTCGCTGGCGTTTCCAGCTCCTCATCCGGGGAGAGGATCGGACGACCCTGCAACGGGCCTGTGGTCAGCTCCTCGAGCCCAGGGTACCGGCTGCCCTGCGCTTTCATCTTGATGTCGATCCCTATGACCTTGGCTGAACCGGCCGACCGCGGGGAGCTTTGGTTACAATGCTTTCCATTCCGATCGAGTTTGAAATGTGAAAAATACCCTTGATGCCTGGTGCCGTGAGGCCTTTGCGTCACTGGGCTGGGAGGCCCCACCCGAGTCCCTGATCGAGCGGCCTCGCGAGTCCAGTCACGGAGACTATTCCTGTCACGTCTCACTTCGGCTCGGCAAACGTTTCGGACGTCCCCCCCTGGAGGTGGCTCAAACCCTGGCGGATCATCTCCCTGCCCATCCAGCAATCGGACGCATCGAGGTCGCCCCTCCCGGCTTCATCAATTTTTACCTTGACCACTCGGAACTCGTCCGGGAGCTGGCCCGCGCACTCGACGCGTCCCTGCCTTATGGCCACAGTGCTCCCGGGCAGGGACGGATCTTGGTTGAGTTCGTATCAGCCAACCCCAACGGCCCCCTCCACATTGGCCATGGTCGGGGTGCGGCTTATGGAGACTCCCTCGCCAACCTGCTTGAGGCGGTGGGTTACACGGTCGAGAGGGAATACTACGTCAACGATGCTGGGCGCCAGATGTCGATCCTTGCTCTGAGCGTCTGGTTACGCTACCTCGAGCACCGGGAGTGCCCGGCACAAGCGTTTCCGCATGCCGGTTACCGGGGTGATTACGTTCTGGAGTTGGCTCGGGAACTGGCGGCGGTTGCTGGCGATCGTTATGAGGAGACCGAGTGTTCCTTGCAGGAACTGCCTCCGGATGGGACGGAACCCGAGCATGCGGCAGACCAGCACATCGACGCCCGGGTAGCCGCGATGAGGAAGGTGCTCGGACCGACGCGTTATGCTGCACTCCACGATTTTGCGCTTGGCCGCATGCGCGAGCGGATCCAAAAAGACCTCAATGACTTCGGGGTGCGCCATGATCGCTGGTTTTCTGAGCAATCCCTCTATGATTCTGGCCGGGTCAAAGAGACGGTGGCCAGCCTCGAGCGGTGCGGGGAAACGTATCGGTCCGAAGGGGCACTCTGGTTCCGTGCCAGTGCCCATGGGGACGAAAAAGACCGCGTTCTCGTGCGGGCGAACGGAGAATATACCTACTTCTCTCCCGATCTGGCGTACCACCGGGACAAGCTGGAGCGGGGATACCAGCGGATCATCGATGTGCTGGGTGCGGATCATCACGGTTACGCACCGCGTATCCGGGCCGGAATCGAAGCCCTCGGTGAGGATCCCTCTCGCCTCGAAGTTGTCCTCATCCAGTTTGCCGTCCTCCTCCGGGGGGGACGGAAGGTTCAGATGTCAACCCGTTCGGGATCCTTCATTGCGCTTTCCGACCTCGTAGCCGAGGTCGGGCGGGATGCCGCCCGCTTCTTTTACGTGCTCCGCTCGGAGGCCCAGCACCTCGATTTCGATCTGGATCTTGCCAAGCGGCAGTCCCAGGAGAATCCGGTGTACTACGTCCAGTATGCACACGCTCGTGTGGCGAGCCTATGGCGGGAATGCGAGGAGCGGGGGCTTGCCTACGATCCGGAAGACCGGCAGTCTTTCCCGAGGCTTGTCCATCCCTTGGAACGCACGCTTCTCGTGCATCTCATCCGCTATCCGGAAACGCTCGAACAGGCTGGCTTGGCACGCGCGCCCCACCTTCTGGCCCAGTATCTGCGTGAGCTGGCGGCTGCTTTTCACGGGTATTACAACGGAGTCCCCCTCCTCGTCGACGATGTGTCGTTGCGCAATGCCCGTCTCAGCCTGTGCCATGCCACACGGCGGGTGCTGGCGGATGGTCTGTCCATCCTGGGTGTGTCAGCACCTTCGAGGATGTAGAGTGATGGTGTCACGCCGACAGCCTCCAAGCCGACAGCAGAGAACCCGGCACGGTTTGCGGGAACGCAAGCCAAAGGGCTTCCGCCCCTGGGGCTGGGTGAGCCTGGTTCTGTTCCTGATCATCGTCGCACTCCTTGTCGTGCCCGTTATCCGGCATTCCCTCCGAACTGCGGAACGGCTTGAGCACCGGACGACCTTACCCAGAGTGGCCCGTGCGCACCCCGAGCCCACTCCGGCGACCGTGACGCGAGCCGAAAAGACCTTTTCCTTTTATACGCAGCTCAAAAAGCGTTTCGAGATCGTTCTGCCGGAAGAAGAACGCAGTGCTCGCACGGATCATGGGCGACATCCCATCGTCCATCCCGGGCGTTACCTGATCCAGGTTGGATCCTTTCGCCACTGGCAGAGAGCCAACCAGCTCAAGGCCAAGCTTGCCTTGTGGGGGATTGTGGCGCAGATCAATCCGGTCCGGATCAGCAACGGTGAACGCTGGGACCGTGTCCAGATCGGTCCCATCGAGCGCCTGAACCACCTCAATACCCTGAGGCGGCTCCTCTCCCGGCACCGCGTGACGATGCTCCTGATCCGTCTCAATCCGCCTGGCCGTGGTGCGGGCCCCCCTTCCTGAAACTCATATCCTCGGCGTTTCCTCACTCGGTTCCGGGACTTGAATGGCGTGCAGCCAGTCCCACCAATACTGGACAAACCCTTCCCCTTCTCGAGGCCCGCATGGAAGATTCGGGATTCTGCCAGCCCGGTTCTTGGTTGAAACCCTAGGGCTCGCAGTCATCCCGGCGCGGGCTCTTCCGATTATGGATCAGGGGGGGGCAGGCAGTCGATGTCGTGGGGCGTAACCTCGAAGCCTGCCAGGATCATTCAGGTCCCCTGCTTGAATTTTTCTCTGGCAGGAACCGGGTACTCGCCAGACTTGGGGGGAAGAAGCGCCCCCAGGACAAGTCGAAAAAGCCCAGCAATATATTGACAGGGGAAAACCTGCATCCTACAATGGGACGACGGTGATGGAGTTCGCCGAAAAAACGCCATCAGGCTAATAACTCCTGCGTGAATCCAAGCATTTGAGGATGCCTTCGGGGCATGCGTGGGGTCATGACAGGCGACGCCGTCTTCCAGCAGGTTTGCCAGGTATTGGCCGTGCTGTGCCTGGCACCTCTTCTCCAAGGATTCATCGTGACCTGCCGCGAGAAAATCGCCCGCGGGAAGGGACCGTCAGTTCTTCAACCCTACCTGGATCTTTACAAGTTGTTCCACAAGGAACAGCTGGTTCCGGAAACCGCCTCTTTCGTCTTCTGGATTGCCCCAATCGTGGCTTTCACAGCCATGCTCACTGTCCCTCTCCTGATTCCGGTGCTCACCAACTATCCCTTGCCCCTTTCGGACATGGGCGACATTCTGGGGGGCGGGCTTATCCTGGCTCTGGCCGGCTTCTTCATCGGGCTCGCGGGCTTGGACTGTGGCCATCCGTACGGGGGGCTGGGCTCGAGTCGAGAAGTGATGCTTGGGATTCTCGCCGAGCCCACGCTGATCGTGGTGTTCATCGGCATCACCCTGCTTGACCGGTCCATGCTGCCCTTTGTCGTGAACCATCTGCTCGTGGCTGAGCCGTCTGTCTACTGGAGTCCAGGCCACCTCCTCCTGGTTGCCGCCTTTTTCATCCTGCTGACCGTTGAGACCGAGCACCTGCCCATTCATTCAGACACCCATCATGAGATCTACATGATTGGGGAAGCCCGCCTCCTCGAATATTCGGGTCCTCTCTTGGGGCTTCTCAAATGGTCCTCCTGGATGAAGCGGGCCATCCTCTACACCATCTTCGTCAATGTCCTGACCCTGCCTTGGGGTCTTTCGGTTCGGGGTTCGATCCCAGGGTTGCTTGTGGCGACTGGCATTCTGCTTGTGAAATGGGCACTCGTTGCCCTGTTGCTCGTGATGATCGATTCCCTCCAGTCCCGGTTGCGCTTCTACCGCTACCAGGAGCCCCTGGCCCTCTCGTTCCTCCTTGCGATCCTGGCTGTGATCGCCCACCAGCTTTAGGATGCCGATGCCAACCCCCTCCCTCACCAGCCTGACCCACGCGATCGTGGACCTCATCGCCATGTGTGCACTGCTTCTCTCCTTCGTGATGCTGGGTTCGCACTGGATCCGGAACCATATCCTTGCGTTCGCAGCCCAATCCTGGGTGCTGGCAGCGCTGTCCGCCGTCATCGGTTTTTCCGGACACTATCCAGCACTGCTGGTCATTGCAGTGCTGACCCTGCTCCTCCGCGGTCTGATCCTTCCCCATCTCCTGGTCCGTATCCTGGACCGGGCCCATCTCGACCGGGAGTTCGCCCCGGTGCTCCAGCCGGCCATGAGTGTCGTCATGGGTGCATTGTGCGTCCTTTTGGCCTACGGGGCGGCCCTCCGTCTGGGCCAGGCGGTGACTGGGCAGAGCCCCGTCGTCCGGATCGGGTTGACCAGTCTTCTCGCGGTTGTGCTAATCGGGTTCCTGATGCTGGTCCTGCGACGGGAAGCGGTGAGCCATCTCCTCGGGCTGCTCGTGATCGAAAATGGCATTTTCCTGGGGTCGCTGGTCCTCATGCCGGGACTCCCACTGCTCCTCGAGTTTGTGGTGTTGTTCGATCTCCTGCTTATCGTGGTTGCTCTCGGCATGTTCGTTCGCCACCTCCGGGCCGAAATCGGCTCGACCGACAGCCGGTCCCTGGACCGGCTCGTGGGATGAGCCCATGATTTGGGCCCCACTCGGGATCCTGTTCGCGGTCACGGCCCTGGCCTCGGCCCTCTGCTGGACCGTGCGCCTGTCCCGCATTGCCGAGATCGTCAACCTTGCCGCAGCCGCGATCGATTGTCTTCTCGTGGGCTGGCTGCTGGCGGTGACGCCGTCAGGGGGCGTGCGGGGTTTGGGTGACTACTTCCGTCTCGGTCCGTTGGGCCTGTGGGTGATGTTGTGCACCGCGCTCGTCTATTTTCTGGCCTCGCTGCACGCGATCGGATACATGCGTCGGATGCGTGGGGAGAAGGAGCGGCTGAACCGCTTCTACGGGATGTTCGCGATCTTTGCGCTGACTCTCTTTTTGGCGCCAATCGAGAATAACCCGGGGCTCTTCTGGATCTCGATCGAGCTCACCACCATTGCCAGTGCTTTCCTGGTTGCATTCCAGCGGTCCGCTGAGACCATCGAGGCTGCTTGGAAGTATGTCGTTATCGCATCGGCCGGCCTTTCACTGGCACTGCTCGGGACGATTCTTTTCTACTGGGCAGGCATCTTTACGATGGGTCCCTCCTATAACATGACCTGGAGCCGCTTCGCTGCCGTCGCTCCCCTTGCCAATCCAGGCCTGGTCTTTTTCGCCTTCCTGCTCATACTGGCCGGCTATGGAACCAAGGTCGGCCTTGTGCCCATGCATACCTGGCTCCCGGACGCACACAGCGAGGGCCCAGCCCCGGTCTCGGCGATGCTGTCGGGGGCGCTCCTGAACTGCGCGATGCTCGGCATTGTGCGTTTTCTCGCAATCCTGAAGAGTACGCCTGAACACGCGATGGCCCAAACCGTCCTTGTCGTGATAGGTGCCTTGAGCCTACTCGTCGCGGCCCTGTTCATCGTCCGCCAGCGGCTGGTCAAACGCCTGGCCGCCTATTCGAGCATTGAGCACATGGGAATCATGGCCATGGGGTTCGGGTTCGGCGGGGCCTTGGGCGTGATAGGCGCGCTTTACCAGATGCTCAACCACTCGGTGACGAAATCGGCGGTCTTTTTTGGGGCCGGGACCACGATGCATGCGTACCAGAGCAGGCGAATCGCGGGCATCCGGCGTGTGCTGGATGCCTTCCCATTTGCAGGACTCCTCTGGCTTGTGTCGGCTCTCGCCATTACAGGAGCCCCACCCTTCGGAATCTTCTGGGGCGAGATCGTCCTGCTCCAAGGCGGCATGGCGAGCGAAAACCGCTGGGCCGTGGTTTGGACGGTCGTCCTCCTGGTCGTGGTCTTCATTGGTTTCTTGGGCCACTTCCGGAGAATGTATTTCGGCCAGCCACCGACTCGGCCGCCCGAGAGCGCGTTTCATTGGACCGAATTGGTTGCGCTCGCGCTGGCCGTGGCAGCCGCCCTGGGGCTCGGCCTCTGGTGGCCCTCTTCCGTTTGGGCCTATCTCCGCGCGATCGCGCACCATCTGGGATCCGCCTGATGCGGCCCTGCACGAGCCAAGTCATCGGGGCCAGGGAGCTTCAGAAGGTGCTCGGCGAGCTTCTGCCCGCCGCCACCCGTTCGGACCCACACCGCCGGCTCCGCATGGCCTACGCGCGCAAGGCGGGTGAAACTGATCTCGAAGTCCTCTACTACCTGAGCCTGGGGAAAGGTTGCCCCGATCTCCTCTTGCGCGTTACCCCCGGTCAGCATGCCCTGCCGAGCCTGGCGAATCAATTCCCTGCGCTCTCGTGGTACGAGCGCGAAATGCATGACCTCTTCGGCATCGAATTTGCCGGACACCCCGAACTGCAACCGCTCATCCTTCACGAGGGAGTGACCACATCTCGGCCGCCCCTGATCGGGCAGGTAGGGGCCCCGATCCATTACCGCACATCCCCCCCCACGGTCCCGACGATGAACGCGACCGAGATCCAATGCCTCCCGTTCGGTCCCGTTCGTGCGGATATCGTCGAGTCGGCCCAGTTTCTCTTTTACTACATCGGCGAGGGGATTCTCCACTTTCACCAACGGCTCTTCTACAAGCATCGCGGCATGGAACAGCGTTTCGAAGGCGCCTCACCCATGACGGGGGTCATCCTGGCCGAAAGGGTGTCCGCCACCGATACGGTGGCGCATGCCCTGGCATTCTGTCAGGCCTGCGAAATGGCGTTGGGTCTCTTGCCCCCTCCCCGTGCGCTCTGCATCAGGGCCATCCTCGCGGAACTAGAGCGTCTGGTGAACCATCTCCATTATTTTGCGGAACTGGCACGGATGACGACCCTTCGCGTAGCGGCCGCCCAAGGATCCTGGCTCGAAGAGCAGGTTCGGCAGATCAACGGGGCCTTGACCGGAAGTCGTTTTCTGCGCGGCCTCTTGGGAGTGGGGGGGCTTCGGCATGACCTCGAACTTTCCGGTCTGGCCGACCGTCTGACCACCCTCGAGTCCGGGGTTTTGGATTTTCTCGGCAAGCTGGAGGATACCCGGAGTTATCTCGACCGGCTGATTGGTACCGGCCGGCTCTCAACTGATGTGGCCATGGACCAGGGGGCAACCGGCCCAGTCGAGCGAGCAAGTGCGCTTGACCGGGACCTCCGGCGAGACCGACCCTACGGCTCTTATCGAACGCTTCGGTTTACGGTTCCCCAGGAGTCTTCGGGCGATGCCTTGGCCCGGGCCCGGGTTCGCCGCGCCGAAGTGACCGAGTCCCTTGCCCTGATTCGCGAGTCGTTGGCGCGTCTCGAGTCGGGCCCGGTCTCCACGGTCCGGCCGGATGAAGCACCGGATCCTGCGGGAGAAGGTTTGGGGGCGGTCGAGGGTACCCGGGGCGGGCTTTACTACGCGGTCCATTTCGATCCAGACCGGAAGCGTTTGCTGCGCGTCAAGATCAAGGAACCCTCATTTTCGAACTGGCGTGTTTTCCCGTTCACCGTGATGGATACCAATCTCATGGACTACGCCATCAACGAGGCCAGTTTCGGTCTCTCGATCGCTGGCGCCGACCGTTAGGGGGAATACGATGACCAACTGGGCTTGGTTTGGATTGCGTCGGGGGAGACTGACCACCGGCTGGCCGGAGGAGACTGGCCCGCATGGCCAGGAAGGTGTCCTTGGCATGCCGCAGCTCCACCCCGAGCGCTGCGCACCGGCGTGCAGGGACTGCATTTCGGTCTGTCCGTCCACCGCGATCACCAGAGCACCAGGAGAACCGGTGATGCTCGACTATGGACGTTGTGTGGTCTGTCAGCGCTGCGTTGAGGTATGCCCGACCGGGGCCATCGAAAAAACCACTGATTGGGCCTTTGGTGTCCGCACGCGGGGGGTGCTCCATGCGGGTGGTGGGAGGACGGGTTCCGGGAATGCCGGGTCTCCCCCATCCTCCCCCATACCCCGTAGATTTCGGCGGAGCCTGCATATCCGCCATGTCGATTCCGGATCCTGCAATGGCTGTGAATCCGAGCTCGAGGCACTCCTCAATCCCTTCTACAACCTCCACCGCTTGGGCATTTTCTTCACCGCCTCTCCCCGTTCCGCCGATTTATTGCTCGTGACGGGCCCCGTCACGATGGCCATGAAGGAACCACTCCTCGAAACCTATCGGGCGATGCCTGAACCCCGGTTTGTCATGGCAACGGGAACCTGCGCAACTGGTGGCGGGATTGCCGGTGGTGGATATAGCTGTCACCAGGGACTGGAGGGGGTTCTTCCAGTTGACCTCTGGCTACCGGGTTGCCCCCCCAACCCCGCAGCCATCATGGACGCTCTCTTGATCCTCTTGGGAAGAAGACCCGAACGAGCTTCCCTGCCGGGGAGTGCCCGATGAATCCACTCGAGGGTTTCCTCACCGCTTCCCTTCTGTGGATCGGTGCCCTGTTCGCGGATGCTCTCGGGCAGCCACGCTGGGCCCGTGGGCTCCTGTTTCTGGGGATCCTGATGGCTACGGCAGCAACCATCGAGGCCTTGCCTGGCAGCTCGGGGACAGGAGTCGTCGAGACCTTGGGCAGACTGCCTCTTGATTGGCGAATGGATGCAATGGCGCTCTGGCTTGCTCTACCGGCTTGGCTGCCCGCCGGCTTCGCTGTCTTGCTCGGTCATCGCGGGGGACGGAGAGGCTGGTTTTCCGGTTTTTCCCTGTGCCTGCTCGGAGCGCTAGGGGTTCTCGGCTTCCAGGATGGTCCGGCGTTTCTGGTGGCATGGGAAGTGCTGGGTTTTGGGGCTGCGATGATGTTGCTTTCAGAACGTAGTGATAGCGAAGGCGGTCGTGCCACCTTCTTCATGTTGGCTCTCCTTGAAAGCGGAGCCCTGGCCCTGCTCCTCGCCATCCTCATGCTGGGTCCGGGATGGCGCTTTTCCGGCTATGTCACAGCTTGGGCTGGCTGGGGCGGGGTTGCCGGTTTTCTTCTGGCACTCCTCTGGCTTGCTGGTTGCGGAGCAAAACTGGGACTCCTGCCCTACTACGAATGGTATCCGGATGCCTATGGCGTGGGCTCGGGCGCAAGCGGGGCACTGTTCTCGGGCCTCCTCCTCAACGTTGCCTACTTTGTCCTGAGCCGGGCTTTGGTCCAGTGGCTCGGAGTGCCCCCGTGGCTCAGCGACCTTGGGATCGTGGTTCTGGCCGCGGGTATCCTGACGGCGGTCCTGGCGGGCCTTTATGCTTTCCAGCAGAACGACTGGTTGCGTCTGCTGGCCTTCTCCTCGGCTGAAAACGCCGGTATCGCGGTCGCGGCTCTCGGGGCAGCCCTCATCTTCCGTGGTGCGGGTCATAACCACCTGGCCGCACTAGCCTGGATCGTGGGTCTGGTTCAGCTCATGGGGCACGCGCTGGCCAAGGGAACTCTCTTCTTCACGGCCCAGGCAGTGGCTGGGGACGGTACCGGATCGACACCCCTCCGGCCGGAAGGCTTACTCCACCGTGCGCCTGGAACGGTTGGAGTAGGCGCGCTTTGGGCCGTGCTCAGTCTCGCTGCGTTGCCTCCAACGGCCGGGTTCGTGAGTGAGTGGTATCTCTTCCAGTGCCTGTTTCACGATTTTGTTCTGGCCACGGCCGTCACCCGGATCGCACTTGCCCTGGCAGGCGCAGGACTCGCGCTCACAGCCGCGATTGCGTTCGCCACTTTCGTCAAACTGTTCGGCGTGGGATTGCTCGGCAAACCCCGTGCCGCTCCCCGGGAGCCGGTTCCACCCGGATTCCGGATTGCGATCCTGGTCTGTGGTCTTTCGGTTCCCGCTTTTGCCGTGAGTCTGGTCGGGTGGCTGCCCTCGCTCGGCCAGATTGCCCGTCCGATCTTTGGATTTGCTCCTCGCCTCGTGCAGGGTTGGCTGCTGGTCCCGCTGAGCCCTGGATTTGCCTTCATCTCCCCAGTCCTCTTGGTCCTTGTTTGGCCGCTTCTTGCACTGGTTCCCCTCTCTCTTCTCCTGGTGCGCATCCGTCGTTTCAAGGTCCGCAGGACACACCTCTGGTGCGGCGGGGATCCGCTGGCAGCCCAATCTGGCGCCACGACGGCTTTCGCCTTTTCGAACGCGCTGCGTGTCTTTTACAGCTTCGTTTACCGACCTCGAAATATGGTCCAGCGGACCTTCGGCGGACAACCCTATTTTGTGAAGGAACTCCGTTTTGACTACAGCCATACCCCAGTCTTCGGGCAGCTCCTGTTCAAGCCGCTCTCCAAGGCCGTGCGTTCCCTGGCCCACCAGCTGCGTTTTCTGCAGAATGGGCAGATGAGCGCCTATCTGGCCTATCTTGGGTTTGTCCTCTTCCTCATACTTATTTTTCTGATGGTCGGAAGCCCGATCGGATTCCGCTAGGGAAGCTGACAACATACGTTGCAGCCACAACAGAAAATCGCACCGCAACACGTCAAGAAGCCTGGCCCCGGATCGCATTTTGATCTACAGCAACTACTACCGGCAAGCACGATTGCATCCTGATTTGCTTCTGCCGCGAGCGTGAATAGCGATTTTGTGGGAGAAGGGGTTGAGGAGAGGACGCCCGCAGAAGGGGGCTTCCCCTCTCCCTTCTTGGAGTTCAAACACGGGTCCGGGACTGGAATTTTTCCGCCAAAGAAGCGGAGCAACTGGGTCCTCGGCTCTCGACTGGCCTTGACCAATAGCGCCAGCTGTCCAGCAAGGGTCCTGACCGTCATCTCAGCCTGGTGCCCACTCAGAATCGCGATTTTGGGATTGTCGCGGCTGCCACCTTTGTCCCACTTTCCTTGAAATCTGGATCAAAATCCACACCGCACGCTGGTCCTCGCGCGAGGTATAGCCGTAAGATCATATTGCAAGCGAACCGGGAAATGCGCCGGTTGCCTGACGGTCAGGGTCACCGGGTGTCGGACCATTGCAATTTGAAATGAGGCCGGGATGATCGAATAACCGCCGATCGAAAGATGAAGATGAACCCTGTAGTAACAGTGGTTGAGACAGTGACCAAGACTTGCGGTGGCCCAGCTGGGATTTGCCGCACCCCCAATCACCAGAAATGCCATTAATAACTCTGACATAAATCTTTCATATGTAGTCTCCCTCTTGGCTTCTTGAAGCATCTGCCTCAACGCTATCCAGATGCTATCCACCGTTACCCAACCCAGTCAAGGAGGGCAGAAACAGCTTGCAGGGTGATCCATACAACGCAGGGGGACACATGGGAAACCGAAATGGAGCCATCTTCGACTCTCAACGCTACTTTCCCACCCCTGTGATGCAAATGGCAGTTTTTACTGATGGGCCCAGCAGGACTCGAACCTGCGACCAATCGATTATGAGGGGCGCCCAGATGCTTTTCGCTGAGAGCATTTTTGGTGATTTGCCAAGAGATTTCGTTGTTTGGGGGTGCACGCAATTTGCCATCATCCCTGCATTTTGCCTTCGCACTATGGCAAGGGAATGGCGTAAGTGGATCGACTACTCGTTCACAGTCTCACCTCACGGCATCCGCTCGAAGTGCTTGGAAAGCATACTAGGATCTGTTGAACTTGCAGGACCCGTCAACCAACTATGCCACTTGACTTATGCAACGGCAATTGCTTCGAGGTACTGTGACTTCATCCTCTCAAAGTTCGGAGTCTCCGGGAAACCCGGGGTGGTTCGTATATTATAGAAATGCATAGAATGGTATCTGATGCTCTCACGATTAAACTCGCTCCTGTCAAAAAGGAAGCTTTCCGTTTTTTCTCTTTTGGTTATTTGGAGCACACATGAAGACTATTACTCGTGTCAACCAACTACATGGAAATGTGAAAACCCTCCACAAAGATTTTTTTTCCAAAAATAAGAGGCGTGCTGGATTTGCGCATGACCGTATCAGGAAAGGAAAATGCTTTGTCGTTAAGGAAACTCTGATCAATCTTGGTTTGATGTGATCCACTTGAAATCAGGTGCCATGTTGGCCCTGCCGGGTCGTTTGATTCCTGTGTTTCGGCTCCCGAACCTCTTGTTTCTGACAAGAGGGCCGATGGCAGGCGGGCTACGCCCCTTGCAGCCGCAACAACCTTCTCCTCACCATGAAGAGATTGGCGAGCGCACAGGTCACGAACAGCCGATGGGCATTCTTGCGAAGCCCGCGATAGCGGGTCTTCATGAAGCCGAAGAGCCGCTGGATCACCAGAAACGGGGGTTCGCCCGTGGCGCGCACTCTCGATTTGGGGGTGTTCTTCGCTTTCTGTTCCGCGGTGAGCGGATGGTTGCGGGTCGCCTTCTCGTGCGTCCAGTCTTGGGCCTGCGGCGCCTGGGCGCGAATCACCTCGGTCTGGCCGGCATAGGCGCTATCGCCTCACACCCGGGTCTCGGCTCCGTGCAGCAGATCGGGCAGGATCTGCGAGTCGTGCACGTTCGCCGCAGTGGCGACCACCGAGTGAATGAGCTTCACCTTGCTGTCGATCCCCAGATGGGCCTTCCTCCCGAAAGACCACGGATTCCCTTTCTTCGTCTGGTGCATCTCGGGATCGCGCGACTGACTCTGGTTCTTCGTCGAAGATGGCGCGTTGAGAATCGTGGCATCGACGATGGTGCCCCGACCAACTGTCAGCCCCAAGGCCGCGAGATGGGCGTTGACCTTCACAAAGATCTGTTCGCCGAGGCTCGC
>JAKATI010000054.1 GCA_021828045.1 Pseudomonadota bacterium
CGGATGACGACCGCCCCTCCCACCGCCATGGGCCGCTCCTGGATCTTGTGCATGCCCAGGATCGCGCTCTGCGGGGGATTGAGGATCGGGGTCGAAACCAGCGAACCGAACACGCCACCGTTCGTGATCGTGAAGGTCCCGCCCTCGAGATCCGCAAGCGCCAGGGTTCCGGAACGGGCTTGTTCGGCGAACCGGGAAATCCGGGTCTCGATCTCCGCGAATCCCAGACCGTCCGCACCCCGCACCACCGGCACCACGAGACCGCGGGGGGAGGCGACCGCGATCCCGATGTCCCAGTAGTCGTGGTAGACGATCTCGTTGCCCTCGATCGAGGCGTTGATCACCGGAAAACTTTTCAGGGCCAAAATCGCCGCCTTCACGAAAAAGGACATGAATCCGAGGCGCACCCCATGGGCTTTCTCGAACCGCTCGCGCAGGCTGTTCCGGATCTCGATGACACGGCCGAGGTCGACCTCGTTGAAGGACGTGAGCATCACGGCATTGAGATTCGACTCCCGCAATCGCTCGGCAATCCGGGCCCGGATCCGGGTCATGGGCACCCGGCGGATCGCACCCACCCGCACCCCGGTTGCTGCGGGCGCTGCGGGTTCCGGTCCTGCGGTTTTCTCGAGATGGGCCAGGACATCGGACTTGCTGATGCGGCCATCCCGGCCGTGACCCTCGATCGTTCCGGGATCGACGCCATGCTCACCAGCCAGTTTCCGGGCGGAGGGGGCAATCGGGGGGGCGGTCGGCCGCTCTGCGCTCCGGACCGGTGCGGGGGCTCTGGCTTTTTCCGCGGATGCCGCCTCCTTTCCCGGTTGGGGAGCGGGGACGCCTTCCTCCAGGAGGGCAATGACCTGGCCCGCATTCACGGTGGCCCCATCCCCGGCGCGAATCTCCTGGAGGCGGCCATCGGCGGGGGCCGGGACCTCAAGCACGACCTTGTCGGTCTCGAGATCGACGAGATTTTCGTCCCGTTGGACCGTCTCGCCGGCTTTCTTGCGCCAGTTCACGAGTGTCGCGTCGGTCACGGACTCGGGCAGAGGAGGAACCTTGATCTCGATGCTCATGCGATCTCCGTGAGGGGGGGTAGGGATCCGGCCCGACGCGGACGGACCGGTCGGGTCGATGCCGGTTCCAGCGCGGATTCGATGATGGCCTTCTGCTGGAGCGCGTGGAGGGCAGAATACCCGGGGGCGGGAGCTGCAGCGTGCGGGCGGCCCAGGTAGCGCAGGGTCTGGCCGGAACCCATCAGGCGGGCGATCCGGGGCCCCACGCTCCGGAAGGCCCCCTGGTTTCTCGGCTCTTCCTGGCACCAGACCACGTCCTGAACCCCGGCGTAACGCTCAAAAAGCCGCGTGAGGGCCTCTTCCGGCAAAGGCGCCCACTGCTCGAGCCGGACCAGCGCGAGATCGGACCGTCCGGCGGCCTCGCGGGCCTCCCAAAGCTCATAGTAGATCTTGCCGGAGGTCAGGATGAGCCGGCTCGTCCGGGCCGGATCCGCGCCGTCATCGTCGAGGAGCGGCGAAAAATGTCCTTGCGCGAGATCCGCGAGGGTGGAAACGGATCGCCGGTTGCGCAAGAGGCTTTTCGGGGTCAGGACCACGAGCGGCTTGCGGTAGGGTCTCAGCAGCTGTCGCCGGAGCAGGTGGAAAAACTGGGCGGGAGTCGTCGGATTGACAATCTGCAGGTTGTCTCCATCACAGAGTTCCAGGAAACGCTCCGGACGGGCTGACGAGTGTTCCGGCCCGGCCCCTTCCTGGCCATGCGGCAAGAACAGGACCAGCCCGCACAATCGCCCCCACTTGGCCTCGCCGGCCGAGAGGAACTGGTCGATCACGACCTGTGCGCCGTTGGCGAAATCGCCATACTGGGCTTCCCAGATGACGAGGGCTTCCGGACTGGCCGTGGCATATCCATATTCGAAGGCCATGACTCCCTCCTCGGACAGGAAGGAATCCACGACATCCACGAGCGCCTGCCCGGGAGCCAGCCGGTTGAGCGCCACATCGGTGGCATCGGTTTTGGCCTCATGGATCACCGCATGACGGTGGAAAAAGGTTCCGCGTGCACTGTCCTGGCCCGTGAGCCGGATCGGGTGACCGGCGACCAGGAGACTGGCATACGCCAAAAGCTCGGCCATCCCCCAGTCGAAGGGCTGCTCGCCCAGGATCATCTTGCGTCGTTCCTCAAGGATCCGGGCGAGGCGGGGATGCACCGTCCAGCCCTCGGGCAACGTGGTCAGGATCTGGCCCCACGCCTTGAGGTCGGAAGGCGCCACTCCCGTCTCCACGGGGACATCCCAGCGCTGCCCCCGGTAGGGCGTCCAGTCGACCAGGGGAGGGCGGATGGGCGCACGGGGAAGAATGAAGGTCAAGGGCACTTCGCCGCGGTCGAGCCCGTCCCGGTAGGCTCCCGCCAGGGCCCCGGCTTCGTCCGGTCCAATGATTTTTTCGGCCACGAGCTTTTGCGTATAGAGAGCGAGGGTCGTCGGATGCTTGCGGATGCACTCGTACATGACAGGCTGCGTCACGGCCGGCTCGTCCGCCTCGTTGTGGCCGTGGCGGCGGTAGGAGACCAGGTCGACGAAAATGTCCTTGTGAAACCGGGCCCGGTAGTCGAACGCGAGACGCGTCGCGAACAGGACCGCTTCCACGTCATCCGCGTTGACGTGGAGCACCGGGGCCTCGATCATCTTGGCGATGTCCGTGGCGTACAGGGTGGAGCGGGCATCCCGAAGGTTGCTGATCGTGAACCCGATCTGGTTGTTGACCACGAGGTGGATCGTCCCTCCGGTCCGGAAGCCGCGGGTGCCCGACATCTCGAGCGTCTCCATGACCACCCCCTGGCCGGAAAGCGAGGCATCCCCGTGGATCAGGACCGGCAGCACCCAATCCCCGGCCCGGTCTCCCAGCCGGTCCTGGCGCGCGCGGACAGAGCCTTCCACCACCGGGTCGACGATTTCGAGATGCGAGGGATTGAAGGCGAGGGTGAGATGGAGGACCCGTCCTTTGATTTCGACATCCGAGGAGCAGCCGAGATGGTACTTGACGTCGCCCGAGCCATTCTGGTGAAGCGGGTCGTAGCGTCCCTCGAACTCGGAAAACAGCTCGGAGAGGGGTTTCGCGAGCAGGTTGACCAGGACATTGAGCCTGCCGCGGTGGGCCATGCCGATCACGATCTCCTGCCCTCCCCCGGAAGCAGCGCGGCGCACCAGGTCATTGAGGGCCGGCATGAGGGCTTCGGCCCCTTCGAGCGAAAAGCGCTTTTGCCCGATGTAGCGGCGGTGGAGGAAGTGCTCGAGCCCCTCGGCCGCGGTCAGCTCGGAGAGGAGGACCTTCCGCTCTTCCGCCGTCAACCCAAAGCGGCCCCGCGCGGTCTCCAGATGGTCACGGATCATCTGGCGCTCCTCGATCGACGCAAGGTGCTGATACTCGACCCCGATCGTGCCGCAATAGGTGGCCCGGAGCAGGGCCAGAAGTTCGGTTCCCGAGCCCGGTGTCTCGCCCGGGACGAGATCGGGAGGCACGGGCCGGGCCAGGATCGCGTCCGCGGATCCGCCCGCATGGAAAGCCGGATCGAGGTCCTCGACGACCGGGGGCCGGACCAGCTTCAGGGGATCGAGATCGGCTGCCAGATGGCCGCGCGAACGGTAGGCCTGGACCAGGCGTGCCCAGAACATGCTGGATCCCGTCTCCTCCGGAATCCGGCTGGCGGCCGGGGTCCGGGGTTCGCGCGCGGCTGCCCGGAGCCGGTCTTCGACCGGACGGCGGGGGTTTTCCGTCGGTCCGCGGTCGCGGAGCGCCTCGAAGGCCCGATTCAGGCTGTCCGGCACCGAGCCCGGATCCGCCAGGTAGCGTTCGTAGAGATCTTCCAGGTAAAACGCGTTGGCGCTGTTCAGGACGGTCGGATCCAGGGAAGCCACCCGAAGCTGGTCCGGTTCCGATTGAGACTGGCTGGACACCCGAATCTCGCTACTCATGCAATGCGGAGTGGAAGGACTCCGTTTGGACCGCCGCCGCGTTTCGGCTTGAGCAAACGGCTTTTTTCAAGCTATAGTTTACAACATGCGCCCACATAAGGGCGTCCGTGGGGGAGGATTGATGCCCGAGACCGCATCCGGTGGGTTTCCGTTCGAGGAAAAAATCGAGATCCATTATCCGACGACCGTCCTCGAACGGGACCATGGCGGATGCGAAAAACTGAACGAGGCGCTTTTGACCCTGCTCAAGGACATGGCCGAACGCTACCATGACGACCCCAAGGAAAACGCCATCTACTCGGGACGCATCTCGACCCGGGGCGGCTTCCAGACCGGACGGCATCGCAACTTCCTGGAGCAGGCCAACCCGGCCGTGGTCGAGTTGCGGGAACGGATTCTCCTACCGGCCATCCACCGCTACCTCACAGAAGTCTTCGGTCCCGAGGCGGGCCGGATCCAGCCCTGGCTCATGGGCTGGGCCAATCTCCTCGAGGCCGGCGACTGGCAGGCACCTCACATGCATCCCACCGCCGGCAACCTGGCCAGCGGGGTCTATTACATCCATGCCCTCGAGGACAAGCCGGCCCCGCAGGGCTGGATCGAATTCCTGAACCCGCATCCCGCCTCGGTCCATCACGGTTTCACGCTCACCCGCCGCATCGAGCCCCGTTCCGGAAAACTCCTCCTCTTTCCGCCGTATCATATCCATTATGTCCATCCCTTCGAAGGTCCCGGCGAGCGGGCCATCATCGCCTTCGACGCCCTGCGTGAACGCCCCGATCTCAAACTGGTTTTCTGACCCCATCGACCGATCATGAACGAACCGTCCCCGCCCACCTCCGCACCGATCCGGATCGAGGACTTCCCGGTGGCCGAACTGCCCGACCAGGTGGTCATGCTGGCCGAAAGCGCCGATGCCCTGGCCCGGGAAGGACGCCGGGCCGATGCGGAGACCGTCTACCGACGGGTTCTCGAGGCGGCTCCGCATCATCTGCGGGCCCTGACCTACCTCGCCATGAGCGCCTTTGAGACCGGCCGGCACGAGGAAAGCGTGCGCTACCTCATGGAGGCGATCCGCCTGGAACCCTCCCGGTCCACGCTCCACCAGAATCTGGCGCTGGTCCGTCTCGCCCAGGGCTTGCCCGGCAAGGCCCTGGAATCCATCGACCAGGCCATCGCCCTCCATCCGGAGGCGGCCGTGAACCATCTCCACCGGGGCCATATCCTGGAAAGCCTGGGACAGGAAACTCCGGCACTCGAAAGCTATGGCCGCGGACTGGCCCGCGATCCCACGCTCCGGCTCGCGACCCAGAGCCTGCCTCCGGGCATCCGCGTCCTGGCCCAACGGGCCATCGCGCGTCTCGCACCGATCCGTCTCGCGCGGATCGATGAGGCCGCCCGGGCGGTCGAAGCCGAGCACGGCGTCCCTCTCCCGGCACGCGCGCGGCGCTTCCTCGATATTTTCAAGGGGCTCACCCCAGCTCCCCAGGAACATCCGTTCCAGAAGCCCGAGTTTCTCCTCTATCCCGGGCTCGGCGCCCGGGCCTGGTTCGAGCGTGGCGAGTTTCCCTGGATCCATGCCTTCGAATCCAAAACCCCTGACATCCGTGCCGAGTTCGAGGCCTTGGAGAGCAGCCTCGAAGAGGCCTATGTGCCTCAATCGACGGGACAGAAAATCTGGTCTCCCCTGGCCGGCTCGCGGGACTGGGGCAGTTTCCATCTCTACCGGTCGGGCACACCCATTCCCCGGATTCTCCATCTCTGCCCGAACACCTTTGCAGCGCTCAAGCTGCTCCCCCTGGCGCGCGGGCGCAACCATGCACCCGAGATCTTCTTCTCGATTTTGAAACCCGGGGTCGAGTTGCCTCCCCACCATGGCCTGTCCAATGCCAAGCTCACCCTCCACCTGGGCCTCGAGGTCCCTCCGGAAACCGCGATCCGGGTCGGGGGCGAATCACGGCATTGGCGGGAGGGACGCAGCCTTGTCTTCGACGACAGTTTCGAGCACAGTGCCTGGAACCACGATACCCGGCCACGGGCGGTCTTGATCGCGGATATCTGGAACCCGGCCCTCACTCCAACCGAACAGGAACTGGTGGAACGGGTGATCGATGCGCATAGCCGTTTCTACGAGGAATACTTCTCCTGACCGGGCCGTCCGGAGGGAGGGGGGGGAAGCCCGGACGGCCGCTCTCCCGAGCCGGGTCCGGCCTTCATGACCCCGGCCCCGATCCCCGGGCTGGAGCCGGTTTTCGCGGTCCCCCTGTACACCACCGTCCTGCCCAACGCCCAAGGACTCAACAGCCGCCTCCAGGAGAAACTGCTCCTCTGGGAGTCCCATCCCCTCCAGGAAAGCCATCGCCGGCCGAGTCCGGTCTCCAAGCCCGGAGTCTACGAGAGCAGCTTCGACTTCTTCCAGTGGGAGGATCCGGATGTCCAGGCCTTGGGCCGGTTCTGCCTGAACCAGGTGGGATACCTGGTCCATCGCCTGAACGGATACGAAAGCCGCGACCTCGAAGAACTCCGTTTCTACCACCACAGCTGGTTCCACCTGACCCGGCCGGGTGGCTATACCAGCTATCACAACCATCCCATGGCGTCCTGGTCCGGGGTCTATTGCGTCAATCCCGGAATTCCCGATCCGGGAGATCCCCAAAGCGGCCTCCTCCGGTTCTTTGATCCCCGGAACGCCGCCAGCATGTTTCTCGATCCGGGCAACAGTTACCTCGTTCCGCCCTACAGCTTCGGCTCTTTGCCCCATCGTTTCAATGCGGGGGAACTCGTGCTTTTCCCCTCCTACCTCCATCACGAGGTCACCTGCTTCCGCGGAGACGGAATCCGGATCACGATCGCCTTCAACGTCTGGATCCGTTACGCCGACGAACCCGCCTTCGAGCCGGGGCTCCGCCGTGCCGTCTCCCGGCAGTCGGCCTGAACGGCCATGGACTCCACACACGGGAAAGAGACACCCGGGCTCGATGCCGGCCTCCGCGCGCTCCGCGACCGCAACTTTCCGCTCGCCCGGGAACGGTTCAGCGCCCAGGCCGAAAAAGGGGATGGACAAGCCATGGCCTACCTCGGGCTCATCCACCTGCGCGCGCTCGGCACCCCTTACGACCCCATGCAGGCATACGAGTGGACCGAACGTGCGGCAGGGTCGGGACTCGCAAGCGCGCAACTCACCCTCGCCCATCTCTCCTACCTGGGAGTCGGTCCCCCGCGCAATCCCGAACAGGCCGCCCGGCTGCTTCTCGCCTCGGCCCGTTCGGGCCATGCCCCCTCCCTCCGGACCCTGGGCCTGGTCTATCTTGGACTTGGTCCCGGCTGGCGCGGGGTGGCGGAACGCTGTCTCGAGGCAGCCAGTGCCCAACGGGATCTCTTTTCCGTCCACGCCATCGCCCTGAACCGTCTGGCCCGGGGCGAGACGGCCCGGGCCCTGCCGCTCCTCGCGTGGGCCGGAACCCAGGGGTTCTACCCGAGCCTGCTCCACCTGAAACGCCTCCAGGCCCGTCTCGGTCTCGAAGCCGTCCGGGACCACGCGATTGCCGAACCGGACTATCCCGGCCGGCCCCATGTCCCCGACCTGCCGGAATTCCCCTGGGAACCCGAATCCCTCCCCCCGGGCCGCGTGCTGGATGACCGGATCGGGCTCCGCATCCAGGAAAAGCTCCTGGAAACCATCGAATGCGACTACCTGATCGCGCTCGCCGCACCGGCACTCCGACCCGCCGAAACGCGCGAGCCCGGAAGCGGCCGCATCGTGAAGAATCCCGTCCGCACCTCCTCCGCCATGAATTTCCCTCCCAACCTCGAGGACCTCGTGGTCTTCCGCCTCGAAGAACGGATTGCGGCCTGGTGCCGCTTGATGCTGGCCCTGGCGGAACCACTGGCTGTCCTGCGATACCGCCCCGGCCAAGAGTACCGGCCGCACTTCGATGCCTTCGATGAGGGAACGCTCGCGGCGGATTCCCATGGGGCCCGCCTCGGCCAGCGCACCGTGACCGCCTTGACCTACCTCAACGCGGATTTCACCGACGGTGCGACCGGCTTTCCGGCCCTTGGGGTCACCGTCCGGCCCGAGGCCGGGCAAACCCTGGCCTTTTCCAACCTCGATTCCAAGGGAACCCGGAATCCACTCGCTCTCCATGCCGGCCATCCCGTCGGGCAGGGCGAAAAGTGGCTCGCCACCCTCTGGTTCCGCGAGCGGCCGGGCGCCCGCCAGGCGGATCCGGTCCCCCACGGGAATCCGCACGCCCCATAAAAAAGAAAACCCGTGGTTCCTTGCGGAACCACGGGCAATGTTCTTTTGTTGTCGTTATAGGATTCTTAGAAGCGCACCCCGATCCGTCCGTAGATGAAGCGCCCCGGGACCTCATAGCCCAGGAAGGGCTGGTAGCTGTTCGCGAAGGCCGTCATGGAGATCGGCGCATTCTTGTCGAACAGGTTCCGCACCCCGACCGTGAAGTCCGCGTTCCACGCGGCCATGTTGTAGGTCAGCTGGACATTGTTGTAGACCGTCGTCCCCAGCCGGTTGAGCCCCTGGAAACCCTGGGGCGAACCCGGTTGCGTGATGACGTCACTGCACCAGCCCGTACCGACCTGCGGGAAGCCGATGACGAAGGAGGCCGAGGAATCCTGGCAGATCTCGTACATCGGTCCGATGACGTTGACCGTCCAGTTGGCCGACCACGGGCCGTAGTCCCAGTCGAGGTAGATGTTGTATTTGTGCTTGGGAATGAGCGAACTCACCGAACCGGCCGTCTCGCGGGTGAACTCGGTCGGCTCATGGGTGATGTTGCTGATCCCCGGGAAGGCGATGACGTAGTTCTGGGTGAAGGTCGCATCCGCCATGACCGTGAAGTCACCGATCGGGGTCGAGGGGAGGCGGTAGTTCAGGTTGATGTCCCAGCCTTCCGTCTTGATCGATCCCACGTTCTGGTCCAGGGCGAGGATGTTCGTGATCGGTCCGTTCGTGTTGTAGGTGCCACCCGCGCGCGAGATCAGGTTGCAGTCGAGACCGGCCTGGCTGTAGCAGAAATCCATGATGTTCTGCGGCCCGATGCCTCCCGTGATCGCGTTCACCACCTCGACCTTGTAATAGTCGGCCGAAACGTTGAATCCCGGAATGTAGGTCGGGCTGTAGACAAAACCCACCGTCCGCGAGATCGCCCGTTCCGGAGTCAGGTTGGCGTTTCCGCCCACGGTGACCGGAATCTGGCTATCCGGCTGGATGGCGTGTGCCGGACAGTTCGGAAGAGTCGGGTTTTTCACACAGGGATCAATCAAAGGATCAAAACTCTGTCCCTGTCCCGAAAAGAAGTTGCTGATCGTGGGAATCCGGAAGCCCTGGGACCAGGTGGCCCGGAAGAGCAGGCTCCGGATCGGGGCGTACTTGAAGCCGATCTTGCCCGAGGTGTTATGCGCGTAGTGCTGGGGCACCGGCGTGATGGGATTCGCGAACCCGGCCCAGGTGGCCTGGGTCCAGCGTTCCGCCACGTCAAAGGAGAGGTGGTGGACCAGGAACACGTCGCGCACGAGGGGCACGTTGAACTCGATGTACTCGGCATCCGTGGCCTCGCGCCCTTTCGTGGGCTCGGCAATGTTCGAGGTCGCATCACCGGCCGCGATCAGGGGATCCGGCGTGTAGTAGCCGTTGTCTTCGAGGTACTCGTAGCCCACGGCGACACCCAGGGGACCCGCCGGCAGGTTGACGAGCGTTCCCGTCAGGTTGCCGGAATAGTCGCGTTGCGTGACCGAGTCCACGTTGATGCTCGTGTAGTCGATGTAGTTGGCCATGGCCGGCGTGATCGTGCCCTGTGCCGTGGCCAGGTTGTAGCCGCCGAAGAGATCGAGCGGTACGCAACCCGGAGAGGTCTGACAGGTCGAGAGCGGTCCCAAGGCCAGCTGGAGCCGGCTCGTGTTCTGGAGTCCGGTGGCCGTCCCGGTATTGTTCCGGTTGCCGTAGGAGTAGTGGACGTTCCAGTTCCAGTCATGTCCGATGGCCCGGAAGTAGCCCTTGAGGCCGCCTTCGAAGAAGTAGGTCCGGACGTTGGTATCGAAGACCCGGTAGCCGGACTCGATCATGCGGCGCCCCAGGAAGAGGAGCGAATCACTATGGGTCATGCAGTTGGCCGTCCCGTAGAGCGAGCACCACTGGCTATATCCCGCCGTTCCCGGGAAATAGGGCACGAGGTCGACCCCGAAGGGGTTGTACGGGTTCGTGGCCGAAATGCCCACGAGGATCCCGTTCGACGAGTTGTCCGCACCGAACACCCCGAGGAAGAGCGGGTTCGGGGCGAGCACGGAGGCCGACACCCGGTCGTTGTAGAGGATCGTCGTGTCGAACTCGAGATGCGAGTTGAAGTTGTAGTGGGCCTGCGTGTAGGCATACCACTGCTCGGAGGGCGTGAGCAGATAGTTGGCCGGCGCGTAGTTGTAGGCATCCGCCAGACCGAAATCATGCGGATTGGCGTTCGGCCCGCTCAGGGGACCGGCCAGATCGCAACCCGAACTGGTGTTGCCGGGCGTCGCCCCTGCCGTTGAGGACCGGAGACAGTTCGTTCCCGGAAGCGAACTCGGGCCGTAGGGACCATACATGATGAAGCGGCCGCCCGGGGTACCCGAACTGCCCAGAAGGAGTCCGGTCCCGATCAAGGGCAGCTGGCCCAGGGTGGTATTCGCCGCCCAGATCGGCTGCTGCTCCCGGTAGCCCACGCTCAGGAGGGCGCCTTCCTTGCTGTTGCTCGCCCCGATCGTGAAGTCGTACTCCTGGAGCTTGCCGTCCCAGTGGGT
>JAKATI010000055.1 GCA_021828045.1 Pseudomonadota bacterium
CGCAAGATCAATCTTCAAGGTAATGGATTTTCAGGATTTTTAACTGCGAAAGGAAGACTGGATCCGAGCACGCTCCGCTCACTTTCCGGTCGCCTGAATATGAGAGTCGACCGGATCCAGCCCTGGTTCGGAGCCGGGCTCGCCCATCTCATCCGGAAGGGAACCGCCCGCCCGCCCCTCCACCTGGCGACAGCCTGGCACCTCACAGCACGGGAGTTTTCCCTGACGCAACTGGCCGTGACGCTTGGTGCGGAACATTTCACGGGCTTCGTACGGGCCGGAACCGTGGGCAAGCCACGCCCTTTCTCCTTCCTTCTGGAGGGCAACTCACTGACCCTGAACACCCCTCCGTCCGCTCCTCCGGGGGCTTCACGCAAAAGTTCGGGTAACCGGGCCTCGGGACCGGCTGCGGCGAAAACAGGAGCGACTCCCACACGCACGCAAAGCATGAGCTGGCTCAAGGACTATGCCGGGAGTGGACGCATCCGGTTGGGCACGCTTTCCGCAGACGGAATCGTGGCAAGCCACATCGTGGTCAATCTTGGGATCGCTCGTGGAGTCCTCACGGCATCTCCCCTCGCGGCCCAGCTCTGGGGCGGTCGCCTTGCCGGCTCAGGATCACTGTCCGCAGGATCCGGGGGCGCACCCCACATCGTGTTCAACCTCAAGCTACGCCAGCTCTCGGCCGGCAAGCTCGTCTCGAGCCTGGGCAGCCGGAAACTCTCCCCCCTGGCCGGGAGCTTGGATGGGAGCCTCGTGACCCGCTTCACTGGTGAAAACCAGGCTGCCCTCGCGCGGACGCTTGCCGGGAACGGAGCCTTCGCCATGCACAACGCCCGTTGGGAGGGCCTCAACCTCGACCGCGTCGTTGCTGCCGTTCGTGGAGCCTTGGCGGGCCATATCCCGGAATCCTGGCCGCAAGGCGGAGTCACCCCGCTTGGCCGGATGAACCTCCGTTTCCGGCTCGCGGGCCCGACCATGGACATCGAGTCCCTCTCCCTCGAGACCTCGGGACTCGAGGTGACCGGCCAGGGACAACTCGACTGGGTGACCCCAACGCTCGCGCTCCGGCTCCTCCTGGCTCCCCGGCCGAATGCCGCCGGACGAAGCGAATGGCCCGCCGCGCTCCATGGTGTCAAGATCCCGATCTCGGTCACAGGCCCTCCGCAATCGCCCCATGTAACCCCGGACCTCGGAACGATCCTCAAGGCCGAAGCCCGGGCCAAGGCCCGATCCCTCCTGGGCCATTTCCTGGGTCACCTGATCCCCCACGGATGAACCGGCAGCCTCCGGCCAGCCGTCCGGCCATCATCGGGCGGGGGGTTTCTGCAAGGACACCCCGCGACTTTGCCCGCCGGATCATCGCCTGGCAGGCGCGACATGGACGCCATGACCTTCCCTGGCAGAAAACCCGCGATCCCTATCGCATCTGGATCTCGGAAATCATGCTCCAGCAAACCCGGGTGGAAACCGTGAAGGCCTACTACGATCGCTTCCTCGAGCGCTTCCCCACGGTAGGGGATCTGGCCCGGGCCCGCCCGAAAACCGTGCTCCGGCATTTCGCCGGTCTCGGCTACTACGCCCGCGCGCATCATTTGCACGAGGCGGCCCGCCGGGTCGTGCGGTCGGGCGGAGACTTCCCCACGCGGCTCGAGTCCCTCCTCGAACTGCCCGGGATCGGAGCCTCGACCGCCGGAGCCATCCTCTCCCTGAGCCACGACGAGCCACACCCCATCCTCGACGGCAACGTCCGGCGCCTCCTGGCCCGCCTTTCGCTCGGCCGCAATCCGGAGCGGAATGCCCGCGAAACCACCCGCCTCTGGACACTGGCCCGCTCGCTCCTGCCGGAGAAGGCCGGAGCTGCCTACACGCAAGGCGTGATGGATCTCGGTGCACTTCTCTGCCGGCCCCGGGATCCGGACTGCGGACACTGCCCGTTTGCCCGGGATTGCCGCTACCCCAGGTCCCCGGAAGCCCGACGGACCCGAAGGGATCCCGTCCGCAATCGTCGCCCCTCCCGGGAGATGCGGCTGCTCCTCATCCGCCGCAGCGGACGATTGCTGCTCGAGCGGCGTCCGCGTGGCGGGATCTGGGGCGGTCTCAGCTGCCTTCCGGAAATTCCTCCCGGCCAAAGCCCCCGGCAATGGTCCCGGCAGCTGCTGTCCGCTCCCGTCGGGCACCTGGTCCGCCATCCTCCCTGGCGGCATCCCTTGACCCACCTCGAACTCACCATCGCCGTCTTCGGGACGGAGGTCAAACCAGGCGCCGGGTCGCTTTCCTCCCGGGCCACCCGCTGGGTCACCAGAAGGGAACTTGGGGCCGAGCCCCTGCCCCGGCCGATCCAGCGCTTCCTTGAGGGCTCCTGAGGCGGACCGGTTTGGCCTGCGCAGGGAGGAATGGGATAATACCCACGGGATCTACGAGGAAGACGTTCATGCGCCAGGTGCGGTGTACCGTGCTCGGAAAGGAGGCGCCCGGCCTTGATGCGCCCCCGTTTCCGGGAGCGCTCGGCCAGCGCATCTACCACGAGGTTTCCCGGGAGGGCTGGGAGAACTGGATCCGCAGGCAGACGATGATCATGAACGAATACCGCCTCTCCGCCGCCGACCCCAAGGCCCGCGAGTTCCTCAAGGCCGAGATGACCAAGTTCCTGTTCGGCTCCGGGTCGCAGCCACCTCCCGGGTACCAGGCGCCCGACCCAAAACCGGGGACGGACCCCTGACATGGTCCGAGCCCGCCCGTGCCTGCCCTGAACATTCCCCGGCTCCGGCACCCGGTCGAGGCGGGAGTCTTCCTCCGGCATTACGTGGACCGTCTTCCGCTCGTGATCCAGGTACCGGATCTCGGAATCCTTGGATGGCAGACCCACCGGTGGACCAACGAGTACCTGGGCTACAAGGCCGGCTCCCAGGAGGTCCGGGTCCTCCAACAGCCGCGACCCGGCCTGTTCACGGCGGAGTCGGCCTCCTACGTGGCCATGCCGTTCCGGCATTTCCTCCGGGAGGTCATGGCCGCCCCCGACGGCAACCCGGGGTACTACCTGAACCTCCAGACCGACCGGCTGATCGAGCCACCCCTCCTCCAGCTGATCGGTGATTTCTCGATCCCGGATTATTTCAAGGACTTCCGGATGCGTTGTCTCGTGCTCTGGATGGGCAACAGCCCCACCCCCATCGTGACGGTCCTGCACCACGACTTCAACGACAATCTCTACGTCGTGGTCGAGGGCCGGAAGCACTTCACGCTGTTCCCGCCCTCAGAGGCAGCCCATCTCTATCCCCGGGGGGTGATCCGGAACATCGCCGAGACGGGGCTCATCGAATACGAACCGGGGGAAAAGCAGCCCCATCTCTGTGCCGTCGACATCGGGAAGCCGGATTTCGACTGTTTTCCCGGATACCGGGAGGCCCTCCCCCACAGGATCGATCTCGAGATCCAGAAAAACGAGATGCTCTTCCTCCCGGCCGGCTGGTTTCACCAGGTGAGTTCCGAGGGACGCCACATTGCCCTCAGTTTTTTTGCCGAGGTGCCCTCCCCGGCCGGATTCGGTCACCTGCGGCACCTGATCCGGAACAGCGCTCGGGCTGACGGGAACCAGTGAGTCCCCGGGAACTCTTTCCATTCTTGACGGAAGGAGCAGAAACCAGCGTAAAATACGGCACTTCGCGCATGGCCAGGTAGCTCAGTCGGTAGAGCAGCGGACTGAAAATCCGCGTGTCGGTGGTTCGATTCCGCCCCTGGCCACCACCAACTCATTGAATATCAACAATATTCTCATCTAGCAATTTTATGTGCTCCGCAAAAAATGTCATCAGGCGGCGACGAGGCAGTATTCGTGATGAAGTCCGCCGAGAACCGGGTTGGCCCGGACGGAATAGCTCCCACCACGGCGGTGCCGAGAGGCGGATTGCGGAGCAGTGGCAGCCGGCGGATCCGGAATTCCGGGTCCCAAGGACATATGCGGTCGTCCGCGGTTGTAGTGCTGGATCCAGGTTCTGAGCAGGGAACGCAGATGCGACTCCGAGAGCGGAATCATCCAATCCAGGCACTCCCGGCGTAATGTGCCGATGACCCGCTCGCAGAGAGCGTTCATCTTCGGGCTGTGCGGGGCCGAGCGCAGTACGCGGATCCCGAGCGCTTGAATTGATTCATTGAGCCCGAAAGTGAATGCTTGCCGATTGAATACAAAGCAGGGAATGTGATTGCCTTGGGCGGTGGACTAGAAGGTGGCTGCAGTGCAGGAAATTCGGGATAAGATAGATATTGGAATTCGGAGGTGGAAGCTTGACTAGACAACTGGATCGCAAATGCAAGAAGGCTGCCTGCACGAGACCTTATCTGGTCTGCGCAACGAGGCTCCTGACTCTGTCGGTTTTGGCAACGTTCGGGCTGATTCTTTTTTATCCGAGGGCGATAGCAGATAAGAGCACTCCATCAGGGGTCCGGTTCGCGTCGAAGTCGGGGTTGAGTGAGCGGGTGGGCGGGGTGTCTGTTGCAGATGGACAGCTGGTGGTAGCTGGAACAAATAAGACATTTGTTCCACGTGGCTTCACGTCGGTTGGTGTTGTTTACCCAACGCCTTATGCCCACATGCTTTGCAGTAGGCATTTTCGTCAGTCGACCGCCGCGGAGAGTCTCAGGGAAGCACAGATGGCCATGACTGCGGGTCCGGAGCGTGGTTGGCGTTACAACGGCTCACTGCATGGCATGATCTACAACTGGGATGCAAATATCGTTCGCTACCAGGTGAGCCAGGGGGCTTTGGACTATGAACATGCGCATAGATTGACGGCCTACGCTGACATGGTGCGAAACGTAGTTGCAAAGGCCCGCGCTGCTGGGTTGGTTGTGATTCTTGCCATGCAAACGGGAAGGTACAGTTGCACTCCTCACGAAAAAGATGGAGAGCTTCAGAGGTTGCCAGACCTTAATACCGAACACGCATGGAAGTATCTGCTGAACCCTGCTCTGACGCACGATAAAGGGGTGATTCTCGAAGTATTCAATGAGCCTTCAACGCTCAAAGCTTGCAATTTGGGAACCTTGCTGCATCCTGACTGGAGGGCCTGGGAAACAGGCTGCGGCACGGAGCCACAGCAAGGGATGTTAACGGTGGGAAAATACCTGCGGTCTATTGCTCCTGAAAACGTATTGCTGTTCGATGGTGACGGGGTAAATTTTGGATTCCGTGACTTCGTGGTTCCGCGCGGAATGCCGTCCAACTCGGCTTTCACCTTTCATCCCTACAGTTATGTAGTACGCGGAAATAAGGCGGCCAGTATCAAAGCCTGGAATGCTCAATTCGGAGATTTTCGAAACAGAGGTCATGCTCTCTTCGTCACGGAATGGAACGAGGCCTTCAAGTGTAAGGATCCGAACCAGACCATTACGAACTACTTCATATTGAAGTATCTGCCTGCGCATTCCATAGGGATGATCGGTTACGGATGGGATGCACCAGCCCATGGCTCCGGATATCTTGTGAATAGCTACGATTACCCTGGAAATAAGGCCAATTATCAGTTAGTAGATCCAAATGCCTCAGGCTGTGTGGATAATGGCGGAAGGGTGTTGCAACAACTGTTCAAGGATGAAGGAGAGCGGTAAAGGCCCGCCCAAGAATGAAGTGCAACACCTCTGGTCTAACAGGCCTGGAGGTATGAGATGGGAATAAAAATACAGCTCTTCATGAAATTGTGTGGGTAGATTTTCTCAATTTTTGACCAGAGTTCCGCAAGCATGCAGGTCAGGATCTTTGGAGGTATTCCTCGTCGTGCAGACCGTAGGCGCGCCTCTGGATGACACGGATCTTGTTGTTCAATCCCTCGACGAGCCCGAGAGAGACCTTGTTGCGCGGATCGCAGCAGGTGGCGATCATCGCTTACATTGATGACTACAAGCTGCTGCTCGTGGCCTGCCTTGCTGCGATCCCGCTGCTGGTGATCTTCACCCGCTCGAGCGGAGCAGGAGGCAGGCATGTCGTCATTGGAGAGTGAACGGGCTGTCCGACACCCACTCGCCCGAAGCAGAACGGTAGGCTGGGGATCAATCCGGACGGATACGGATAGACTTCTAGGAACCGACCATCCGGGGCACCCGCGAACCCAATGCCAGGTGGATCGCCGCAGGCCAGGTCTCCTACAATGAACTGAAGAGCACTACGCTCCTCATGGAGATCAGCGGACGAAGCGGCTCTGGTGCATAAACGGCAAGACCATGATATCCGGGAGTCTTTGCCCGGAGCTTGCCGTGACGCAAACCATTGAACGCAATGACATCCACAGGGGTCGGCGTTTCCCTCGAGAGGGCATCGAAGGCAGTGTTCGTTGGTACCTTGCCCACCCCGCCTGAGCGATCGGCCCTAACGGCCGAGTGGCGTGTGCGCCAGACCCTACTCAGCGGTTATACGAACTCCGTTGTGCGAAGGCTGCTCACACTATTGCCAGCACGCCAGACAATCTTCTCCAGCCATGGCACCAGATGTTCCATATCAAAGATCCTCGTCTCGATGGGATCTATCATGCGGCGATAAATGGAAGCTGAATCCGCAGTAATCGTGTGGCCGTTAATGCGCAAGAAGACATCGACAACGGCAAAGGCGATCCTCTTGTTCCCGTCCACGAACGAATGGATCTGAACAAGGTATTTCAGCAGTGCAGCCGCCTCGTGCAGCAGTGAGTCGTGGTAGCCAGTCTAGAGGCGGTGAAGGGCCGACTCGACTGTATCGATGTCACGAATGCCGATGACGCCACCGTAGCGCTCAATCAGGCGCTTGTGGAAGAAGAACGCATCAGCAGTCGTGACGTGCTCCGTCATTGGCGTCTCATCCCGCCTTGTCGATCAGTCGCCGACCGGCGCCTCCCCCGCTTTCTTCAGGCGCGCATTGAGCCTTGGCAGGTCCACCCGATCGATGCGACGCCATTGCGCCAAGGTCGAGGCGAGTTCGCGTGAGACAATGGCAAACCCGGTACGGGCATCGGGGCTGGGGGCGGCATCCGCCCCATCGACCGCCTGTTCAAGATGGGAAAGATCCTGCGACAGCATCGCGAGACTCCGGAGATCGCGAGGTGGCGCACCGCCGAAGCCGATATGATGTTGCGGGAAAGGCCGTACGCCGGAGAGGTATCGTGCCCGGGCGTACAGCTTTGCGATTGCATGGTGTCCCGAGCCCCCCTCCTCCATCCGGGTATCGAGCGCATCCAGTACCTGCACGGCCGAGGACTCCGCCTTTGAGGCACGGAACTCGTCTCTCTCGATCTTTCGTGACAGACGAAACTGGCTGAGCAAGGCGGCCTCCGACACCTTGATATTCGGGTCCATCTCGACCCGCAATGGCTGCTGGTACGTCCTGCCCTCCACAGTGAGTTCAACGGTGTACAGTCCCGGGGGTGCCCAAACGCCAGGAGCTTCCCGGCCGAACGCGCCCGGCATGCTGAAGCCAGCGTAGTGGAGGTCCCACACCAGACGGTGCATTCCCGGAGTTGCTCCCGGAATGGCCGGCGGCCTGACCCAGATGGGCACGAAATCCAGCTTCGCGGGATTCGGCGGCGTGAACTTTTCGGTGCTGCTGTAACGCCGCACGACCTGTCCTCGAGAATCCAGAATGCGGACCGTGACGGGACCGGAGACGTTCCGAGGTAGCACATAGTCGATGTAGGCACCGAACGGCGGATTGGCCGCCTGCGGTTCGCTCTTCGGAAACGGCGTTCCCGTGAACCCTGCGGGTTTCACGAGGATCGCAGGCGCAGGCTTGAACAACGTGACGGATCCCGGATGCACGGCGCCCATCTGTCTGAGCGGGGTGATGTCATCCATGATCCAGACGCTTCGGCCGTGCGTTGCGAGCACGAGGTCGTTGTCCCGGATTTTGATGTCGCGCACCGACGAAACGGGCAGGTTCTGCTGCAGCGACTGCCAGTCGGCTCCGTCATTGAACGACACGAACACCCCGTACTCGGTCCCTGCGTACAAAAGTCCGGGCTTCACCGGGTCTTCACGCACCACGTTGACGAAATCATTGCGTGGAATGCCGTGGGTGATCAGGGACCAGGTGCGGCCGTTATTGCGCGTCACGTAAATGTAGGGGGTTTCGTCATCCAGTCGGTGCCGGTCGATGGCCAGGTAGGCCGTGTCGCGGTGAAAGCGTGACAGCTCGATCCCCGCCACCTTCGACCAGGGGGTCAGCACCTTCGGCGTGACATTGATCCAGTGTGCACCTCCGTCACCGGTGCGCCAGACCAGGCCGTCGTCCGTTCCCACCCAGACCACCTGGCCGCTGAACGGTGAGGGAGCAATCGAGTAGATCACGCCGCGGCGTGGCCCGACGTCGATGTTGTCGGCGGCCGTCACCGCATTCAGGTTCGGCGGCACACCCGGGTTCATCCGGCTGAGGTCCGGACTGATCCGCCGCCAGTGCAGTCCCCCGTCGTTGGTGCTGAACAGGTACTGGTTCGCGAAATAGAGCGTCTTGTGGTTGTAGGGAGAAAAGACCAGGGGCAGCGTCCAGTCGGTGCGGTACCGCTGGTTGGGATAGGCCAGCATCGGATCGACGTCGCGCACAAGCCCGGTGCGCATGTTGAGCTTCTGCACGGAGGTGGTCTCCCCCGTCCCGTCGCCATAGATGATGTTGGGATTTTCCGGATCGGGGACGACGTTGCCGTTTTCACCGCCGGGAGTGATCTCGCGGAAATTCTCGATTGAAATGACGTTCGAATCGACGGTCTCGCTCGGCAGGGCAAACGACCCCGAGTCCTGCTGTGAGCCGTACACCCAGAACGGGAAGCGGTGGTCCGTGCTGATCTTGTAGACCTGCGCGGTCGGCTGGTTGTACCAGGTGCTCCAGGTCTTGCCGCCGTCGAGGGTGACCTGGGTGCCCTGGTCGCTCCCCAAAATCATGCGGTGGGGGTCAGTGGGGTCAATCCACAGCGCATGGAAGTCGTCCCCCGTGGGATCCCCCTTGTAGGCGACGAAACGTTTCCCGCCGTCGTCCGAGCGCAGCACGATGGTATCCATTACATACAGGCGGTCGGCGTTCCTGGGATCGACCGTGAGGGCGCAGAAATACCAACAGCGCTGGGTAATCCGCGGATCCCGCGAGATGTGCTGCCAGGTCACGCCTCCGTTCTCCGAGCGATAGAGGCCGCCGGTCTTCCACGTCCCGCCGACGATGGCGTACAGCCAGTCCGGACGGGTCGGTGCAACGGCCAGCCCGATGCGTCCCGGGTGCGCCGGGAAGCCGTGTCCGGTGATATGTGTCCAGTGATCGCCCCCGTCATGCGAAACGTAGAGGCCCGTCCCCGGTCCGTTCGAGGGTGGATAGACGCTCCAGGGCGGCCGGCGCGTCTGCCACATCGCCGCATAAACCGTTTGGGGGTCGCCGGGCTTGAACGCGAGATCGACCGCGCCGGTGTTGTCATTGAGGTATAGCACCTTCTTCCAGTGGCGTCCCCCGTCAAGGGAGCGGAACACGCCGCGCTCGGTGTTCGGGCCATAGGGGTGGCCGAGCGCGGCGACGAAGACGATGTCGGGATTGTGCGGGTTGACGAGGATGCGGGCGATCTGGCGGGTTCCAGCCAGTCCCAGGTATGTCCAGTGCCGTCCCGCATCGGTGGACTTGTACACGCCATCGCCCTGGGCGATATCGGAGCGCATGTCCGCCTCACCCGTGCCGACGTACAAGACACCGGGATCTGAAGGAGCCACCGCGATCGCGCCGATACTGCCCACCGGCTCATGATCAAAAATCGGTTTCCAGGTGCGTCCGGCATCCTCCGACTTCCACACACCGCCGTCGACAGCGCCGAAATAGAAGACACGGTCGCTTCCTGGCACGCCGGTGACGGCCAGGACTCGCCCACCGCGGAAGGGTCCGATCAGGCGCCAGTGCAACGCCTGGTAATCCATGCGCGGCACATGGGTGACACTGGGTTCCGCCGTGGCTGCAGCCACGGCCTGGCCGCACACGGCCACGGCCGCCCCCAAAACCAGGATCAGAACAGAACGCATTCGCATCGGCAGTCTCCAAGAAGTCATGGAACTCTCCCCGGCGGCTGCGGCACACGAGGGAGCCGGCACGCCCGCACTTCGGTTGGATTCCCTTCACTGTATCAGCTTATCCCGCCTTTTGGGCATCTCCACTATCCAGGGGCGAGGGCCCCGGAAACAGGAACCCCCGGCCGGAGCGGGAACCCCACCTCCCGCGCAAGACGGACGCTACGATGGGAACCGCTGTGGCAACGGCGGAACCGGCCATCGTCCCATCCGGGAATTCCAGTAGGCCCAAGACCGGGGGTCGATGATGCCTGGTGGGGCATGGGCCAGCGCCTCGCGGAAATCCTCGTCCGAGACATACTGCCGCAAAACGCGCATCTCCTCGTGCAGTGCGTAGGTCATGGCGTACGCCATGAATCGGACCGGGTTTCGCAACGCTTG
>JAKATI010000056.1 GCA_021828045.1 Pseudomonadota bacterium
CCGATCTGGTCCGGCTTGAGACGGCGGATCAAATCTCTCATGCCGCGTGATTCCAGCTGGAAAATAGCTGTTGTCTCGCACGACTGGAGAAGACGAAAAGTGGCACTATCGTCCATCGTGATCTGGTCCAGCGAGAAATTCTCTTGGCCCTGAAGAGACTGGATCCGCCGGACAGTCCGGTCGATGATCGTGAGCGTCGTGAGACCCAGAAAATCGAACTTGACAAGACCAAGGTGTTCCAGATCATCCTTGTCATATTGAGTGACAAAACCCTGGGAATCGGTGTCCTGGAACAACGGCAAGTAGTCTGTCAATGCAGTCGGTGCAATGACGACGCCCCCCGCATGTTTGCCTACCGAACGAACCCGTCCCTCCAGTTTTCGTCCCAGGTCAACGACGGTTTTGACCGTCTCATCGGAGTCATGCCAGGATTTCAGTTCGGGTTCTTCCGCAAGCGCACGATCCAGGGTCATGTGAAGTTCGAATGGAATCAGTTTTGCAAGGCGATCCGCAAAACCATAGGGCAACCCCAGGACCCGTACGACATCCCGCACCACTGCTCTTGCCGCCATGGTCCCAAAAGTGGCGATCTGGGCAACCTGTGTTCGTCCATAGCGATCTTCCACGTACCGAATCACCTGATCTCGCCCTTCAATGCAGAAGTCCACATCGAAATCCGGCATGGTCACCCGTTCCGGATTGAGAAAACGCTCAAACAACAAGCCGTGTTCCAGCGGGTCAAGATCCGTAATTCCGAGTGCATAGGCGACCAGGGATCCGGCGCCTGATCCGCGGCCGGGGCCCACAGGGATTTCTTGCGATCGAGCCCAATCGATGAAATCCGCAACAATCAGGAAATAGCCGGAAAATCCCATCCGACCAATGACATCCAGCTCTCGTTCAAGCCGCTCCCGATAGGCTTGTTCCAGAAAGGCAGCTCCCCGCCGGATCCGGATCCGCTCGCTCCTTTTGTTGAAACCCTCGAGAGCCCTTTGATGGAGAGATTCCTCCACACCTTGTTCCGGCGCAACCGGGTACGCCGGCAGCAAAACGCGGTCCATCGCAAACTCGAAGTTGCATCGCCTCGCCACCTCGAGGGTGTTGGAAAGCGCCTCCCCCCAATCCGTGAAGAGTGCCTCCATCTCACTTTCCGATTTCAGATACTGCTGCTCCGTATACCTCCGTTCCCGTTCTGGATCATTCAGGATCCAACCCTGCTGGATGCAAACGCGGGCTTCATGCGCCTCATACTCATCGGGAGTCAAGAACCGGACCGCATTCGTTGCAACCAATGGAATGCCGTTCCGTTCGGCGAGGTCGCAGAGCCGGGCATTCAAGAGTTCTTCCTGGGGCCAACCCAACCGGGAGACCACCAGGTGAAAGTCGGATCCCGCAACCCGTTTCCATCGCTCGATTTCCCGTTGTGCCTCCTTTTCCCGGTCCTGAAGGGTGAGCCGTCCAACGGCGCTTTCGGCTCCTGCCAGAATCACCAACCCGTCCAGGGAAACCTCGGCGATGGCATCCCTCCGAACCGGGCTTGCTATGCCCTCCTGGGGATGAGCCCTTGCATCGAACAGTCGGCAGAGATTCTGATAGCCGTCCAGACTCCGGCATAGAACCCGGATTTTCTCCACTGGACTGCGGGCTTCGTCCGTGATGAGGCTGATTTCAGCCCCGATCAGCGGCTTGATCCCATGGGCAACCGCATTTTCAAAAAACTTGACGGCTCCAAAAAGGTTGCCCTGATCGGTCACTGCGATGGCGGGCATGTCCAGCTCACGGGCCTTCCGGATCAGGTCAGGGATCTGAATGACACTATCGACGAGCGAGAACTCCGTATGGACATCGAGATGGACAAAGGGACGTCGCAAGAGGCTGCCCTCAGGCACGGACGAGCCGGTCACGAACAGGGGAAAATGTGGTCCGGTGGATTGGGCACGGCCCCAACCGATCCAGGGCCTCCAGGTGGCATGGGGTGGGGTATCCCTTGTGCTGGGAAAACCCGTATCCTGGATACAGGCGATCGCAGCGAGACATCAGCTGATCCCGATACTCCTTGGCAACAATCGACGCCGCACTGACCACCTCATATCGTGCATCGGCACCTATCCGTGCTTCCGCTGGAATTTCCAGGGGAGGGACAAATCGCCCATCCACCCAGACGCCCGGCGGCCGGGGTAGCAAAGCCATCACGGCCAGTCGCATGGCAAGCAAAGAGGCAAAATGGATATTGATCCGATCAATTTCCTCTGCAGCGACCGAGGCAATTGCCAGAGACAGGGCCACCGCCCGGATCTGGGGAGCCAGACGAGCCCGCTTTTCCGGACGAAGCTGCTTGGAATCTCTGAGTCCGGAGATCCGGTGATCCGGCGGAAGCCACAGTGCAACGGCAACCACCGGGCCGGCCAGAGGACCTCTTCCGACCTCGTCGACCCCAGCCCAATCGATATTCCTCGAATCACCTTCCATTTGAGTTTGGCCCAGGACTTGCCCCACCCATTGCTGCAGCCAGCTCCGCAGCGACCGTCCGGTTCGAACCACAACGCAACATCCCGGCCAGCTCTGAATATCGGGCCCGAAGCGCCTGACAACGGTCCGGATGATCCAGGAGATCCTGGACAGCATGGGCCAACACCGGTGGCTTGGCCTCATTTTGCAAAAATTCAGGGACCAGCGCCTCATCGGCAAGCAGATTGGGGAAGGAGGCCCATGAAACCCGCAGCCCCAGAATTCCCTTTGCGATCGCCACACTGATCGCAGAAAAGCGGTAGGCTACAACCATCGGGCAACCGACCAACATGCCTTCGAGTGTAACCGTTCCTGAAGCCACCAGGGCTACATCAGATGCTTGCATCGCTTGCGGTGCCTGCCGGTCCAGCCAGAGAACGGGCAGGTTGTTTCCGGTCTTCTCCCATAGAGAAACCAGAACGTTCCGCAGTTCGGGATAGGCGATTGGCACGACAAACTGGAGGGAGCGGTTCTTTTCAGACAGCTGGCGGGCCGCTTCAAAGATGAGACCCGCCATGTGATCGAGTTCATGCCTGCGGCTCCCCGGAACCAGGGCGACTGTAGTTTGGTCAGGGTTCAGGGCGAGAACTCGGCGAGCCTCACGGATGTCACGCGCTGGATAGAGACGGTCAGCAAGGGGGTGGCCCACAAAAAGTGCACGCACTGAGGTGTTGGAATAGTAGGCAGGTTCAAAGGGAAAGAGACAGAATAAACCATCCACTGCACGGTCAACCTGTTTCACCCGGCGGGGACGCCAAGCCCAGACAGTCGGGCTCACATAATGAAAAGTGGGAACTCCCGCCTCCCGCAACTTTCGCTCCAATCCCAAGTTAAAGTCGGGGGCATCCACACCCAGGAAACAGTCAGGTTTCCACATGAGGATCTCCCGGACCAGCCGCTGCCGAAGCTTCCATAATCGAGGAACATGAAGCACTGCTTCCGTTATTCCCGAAACCGAAAGGGACTCCGCATCGGCCAAAGTTTCGCATCCGATTGCCCGCAGATGGGGTCCTGTAACGCCCCGGAGAGACAGGTCAGGGATCTGGGTCTTTAGGGTTTGCAGGGTCTCGGCGGCCAGGAGGTCACCCGACAGTTCAGCCACACAACAGGCGATTTTCGGCATCTCAACGCGCGATACCGTGCTTGGAGTTCTCGATCACCTCGAGCAAGGGTGCCAGCAAATCCGGATTGTCCCCCAGTTCCTGGCGCAACTCAGCAACCGCCTCTTCCACCCGTAATCCACGCCGATACAAAATTTGATGAGCTTTCCGGATGACCTTCATCTGCTCCGCGGTAAAACCCGCACGTTTGAGTCCCTCTTTGTTGATGCCGACCAGCTTGGCTGGAGACCCAAACACCATCATGTAGGGAGGCACATCCTTGATCACCCCTGATTCAAATCCCAAAAAGGCATGGCGGCCCACCCGGCAGAATTGGTAGACCTTGCTGTAGGCACCGATTCCGACATGATCATCGATCTGAACATGCCCCGCGAGCCCTGAGGTATTGGCAATGATTACGTGGTCCCCCACGATACAGTCATGGGCAATATGCACGTAGGCCATGATCCAATTATCGTTCCCAATCCGGGTTTCCCCTCCTCCCAGTCCCGTGCCTCGATTGATGGTGGTGAACTCCCGGATCGAATTGCGATCGCCGATATGAAGCCAGGTTTTCTCTCCGTGAAATTTCTTGTCCTGAGGATCATCACCAATCGAGGCAAAGGGATAAATCCGGTTTTCGGCTCCGATACGGGTGGGTCCTTTAATGGACGCGTGCGCACCGATCGAGCAACGGGGGCCAATCTCAACCTCCGGGCCGATCACGGCAAAAGGACCTACCTCAACAGAAGGATCCAAGCAGGCACCGGGGTCGATAACAGCCCTTGGGTCAATCACGATTCAGGATCCTTTTGACTGCAATGGCACAGGAAGTCGGATTCGGCCACGAGTCGTCCGTCAACCTCCGCCCGGCCCGTGAGTTTCCAGATATCCTTGACACGCCGGACAATCCGAAGGGTCATCTTCAGCTGGTCTCCCGGCGTCACCATGCTTTTGAAACGTGCATTGTCCACTCCCACCAGATAGCACTCAATGAGGGGGCGACAGCCCAAGGTGGCGTAAATCAGGACGCCCGTACACTGGGCCATGGCCTCCAGAATCAGGACTCCCGGCATGATGGGCTGGTTCGGGAAGTGGCCTGGGAAAAACCACTCGTTATAGGTCACGTTTTTGATTCCGACCACCTTCTCGCCATTCACGCATTCCAGGATGCGGTCCACCAGCAAAAAGGGATACCGATGAGGAATTTGCTCAAGAATTTGATTGATATCAAAAGAAAAAGTATTCATCATGAATTGTTCCGGACGGTTTTTTCGAGTGCATAAACTCGGGTAGCCAGCTCGTCAAGATGGCGGAAACGGGCACTGTTCCGCCGCCAGCGATTCGCCGAATCACTGGGCAGACCTCCAGAATACACACCGGGTTCATGAATCGAATGTGCAATCATGGAACGTCCCGTAATAAACACATGATCGGCAATTTCGAGGTGCCCGACAATTCCGACCATACCACCAATCTGGCACCCGGATCCGATTTTTGTACTGCCGGCAATTCCCGTACTTCCGGCGATGATCGTATGAGCACCAATCCGGACATTATGCCCCACCTGGATCAGGTTATCGAGTTTGACCCCATCCTCAATCACCGTATCTTCGAGCGCTCCCCGGTCAATGCAGGTATTGGATCCAATTTCAACCTCGTCCCCAATCTGGACACTGCCCAATTGGCGGACCCGATGCCAGATCGGACCATCCTGGGCAAAACCAAAACCTTCACCACCAAGCCGGGCGCCTGACTGGATGAAACAGCGCTTCCCGATTCTCACATCATGACCCACAAAAACCTGTGCCACCAATCGGCTACCAGAACCAATCCGGACATTTTTTTCGATCACACACCCCGGTCCGATTACACATCCGGAGGCGATCACCACATCCGCGCCAATGACAGAACCGGGTCCGATCTGGCAACCCGGTTCAATCGAGGCCCGTACATCAATCACGGCATCCGGATGGATGATCGGCTCTCCCATGGGAACTTCTGGCACGAGAAAATCAATCGCCTGCTTGAAGGACAACATGGGGTTCGGACTGATCAAGGCATTGGTTCTGCACAATGAAAGCATGTCACGGTGCAAAATGACGCCACTGGCCTCCGTGGACTGGAGGAAACGCCGGTACTGGGTGGAAGTCAGGAATGTCAATGATCCTTTCCCGGCCTTGTCCAGTGGCGCGAGATGGTCAATCGGAACCGCCGGATCGCCAAACAATTCCAGCTTGAGTGCCCGGGCCAGATCACCCAGGCAACACGGTCTCCCGACCGGAGCCAGGTTCATGGGGTCGTTCGGGACTTTAGCCATGCTTGCGGCTTTGCGAAAAAATCCGGCGCAGACTCGCCAAAATTTTTGGCGTCAAATCGATTCCCGGTGAAGCAAAAAAAACCTCCTGACCCAGTATCACGGTGAAATGGTGCTGCTTTCCGTACGCCCGGATCGCCCGGACTGCGAGTCGCTGCAGGTTGACCAGGGCCTGATTGCGAGCCAGGCTGAAATCTTCAGCATACTGCTGCTGATTGGTCCGATAGCGCTCCCGCAGCATATTCAACCGCTGTTCATTCTCCATCCTCTGGAGTAGCGAAATCCCTGCATTCCCAGCCTTCATCGCGAGCTTCTCCTTTTTGATTTCTGCCAACTGCTTGAGAAGCAGCTTCTTCCGTCCACTGAGCTCCCGATTCAGCAACCGTTGTGCCGCCGCAGTCTGTGGCATTTCGTGCAGTAGAAGACTTAGGTTGACATAACCGATCCGTAGCGGCGTCTTTACGGCAGCAGCTGCCGATGGATCAGCAAGGAGTAATGCGCCACCCAAAACCCAAATCGGGATCAAAATCCGGAACTCTCGCAGTTCCATGATACGTCTCAAGAAACTTGACTTCTGAATCATATACCCTCGGTCATGAAAAAGTTGCGGCATCGTTTCTACTGCTGGCAGGTTTCCTAAAAATAAGACCCCAAAGCGAACTGGAGATAGCTGAGGAGGTCATGCGGTCCTGGGTTGAGTGGCTTTGCCCAGCTGAACCGGATCGCGCCGAGGGGAGTCAGCCAGGTCACACTGACTCCGGCCGAGGTCCTCAATCCACTCAGGCTAAAGCTGCTCGGGGTCGCGAAGACATTTCCGACATCAAAGAACAGGCTGAGCTGGTAGTTTGGCGCCTCACCCGGCAAATGATGGCCAAAAAACTGTGGCAGCACCAGGTCATTTTGTGCATAGGTGAAAAAGGTTCCTCCAATCGGAATCCCTGTAGGGGTCTTGGGTCCCATGGTATAGGATTGATAGCCCCGGACGGAGTAAGGCCCCCCCCCGAAAAAGTTCATCAAGGGAGGAAACTCGCTCGTCCCCCCATAGGCCTTCCCGAGTTCGACTTGTGCGTTCAAGGCATAACTAAAGCCGGCAAATAATGGAACATGATCCTGACTGTGGAAATTGAGGATCCAGAAGTCCTGGGCGCCTGGAGGCACTCCAACTTCAAGACCCAGCTTCTGGCGGCTGCCCCGGGTTGCCAGGATATAGCGGTTGCGGTCGTCGAACAACAACCCGGCGTCCAGAGCCAGGTTGTTGTAGCGCATCCCCGGCAGATCAACAAAAACGTTGTTCCCGTCCGGATTTGTGCACTCGCTGGGCACGGTATAGCGGCTGCCGTTCGCCGGATTGAGGGCAAAATTAAAATAAATGGAAGGGCTGGAGCAGTTGGTCAAGAGGTTGGTATGACTCGGACTGACTCCCAGGTAGTAACTGGCAAAGGTGGTCAGCGGAAACGAATAGGTCAGTGTGAATCCGTAGTCCGTGGTCGAAAATGTGTTCGCATAAAGGTTAAATCCCTGGCTTTGCGTGTAAAAGGTGCTCAGGGTCTCACTCACATTATCGACCGTAAAATAGGGATTCGTGTAGGTCACGTTGTAAGTGGTCTGGTAGGGATAGCGCTGTGCGCTGACCGTCAGCAAACGGCCAGTCCCGAGGAAGTTGGCGAGCGAAACCTGCCCTCCGATGACAATTCCTTCCCCTTGCCCGTAGCCCAAGGTCACATTGGCGGTTCCCGAGCGTCGTTCATGGACGTTTACATCTACATCAACTTCATCATTGCTTCCGGCAATGCGCCGGGGCTTGATCGAGACACTTTTGACAAACGGAATTCTCTGAATCAGGAGCTTGGACAGCTTGATGGCACGAGTCGACAACCACGTTCCTTCGTACTGGCGCATGTTTTCAAGGAAAACCTTTTCGTTGGTTCCGGTGATCCCATGGAAATAGATCCGATGAACATATACGCGGTGTCCCGGTCGAATGAAAAAAATGACGGTTGCCGTGTGTTGGAGATGATCCAGACGCGGGATCGGCTTGACCTGTGCAAATGCATATCCCTGATTGCCAAGGAGCGTCTTGATTTTCTGCGTTGACAGGATTGCGGACTGCCTGGAAAAAATATGACCAACCCGGACCCGAATGCTTTTCAACAAAGTTTTTCTGGGCAAGATCAGCCGGCCTGCCAGCTCGATCCGGGTCACCCGGTATACCGCACCTTCGTGCAGGTTCACCGTGATGTAGACGCCCCTGAGTGTTGGCGAAAGGGCTACTTGTACCGAGTTCAAGTGAAAATTGGCGTAACCCTGATCTTCATAAAAGGAACGGACCCGGTTGAGGGAGCTGACTAATTTCTTCCTTTCGTATTTGTCTCCACCGGTCAGCCAGGTCAACAACCCCGGGGTTTTGAGTTTGAACAGGCCCCGCAGTGTAGAAGAGGAAAACTGCCGGTTCCCGACAAAGTTGATGGCTCGCAAGTAGGCCGTCTCGCCTTCCTGGACCCGGATATGGATGCTCACCCGGTTTCTCGGCAAATGCCGGATCTTGGTATGGATCTCAACACCGTAACGGCCATGACTGTAGTATTGGGCGAAGAGGGATTGACGGATTTCCTCAAGGACCGAACGATCAAAAATCCTCCCCTCCACAAGACCCGCCCGGACCAGAGCATGACTCAGCGTCTTTTTTGATATGGCGTGGTTTCCGGTGAAGGTAAAGCGCGCGATGGAGGGTCTTTCATGAACCCTGATGATGAGTGTATTGTCCGCCCGAAACATCGCTACCGAACTGAAAAACCCGGTTCGAAAAAGGGAGCGGATGGCAGAGCGGATGACCGTCCGGTCAATGTGCTGATTCTTGGAAATCGGGAGGTAATCCAAGACCGTGCCCCGGGAGATCCGTTGCAGTCCTTGAATGACAATGTGGCGAACTGTAAAACGGGTCTTGGATTTCGCCAAGACCGGGTGTAGTGACCCCGACAGAATCAGGATAAAAAAAATGCCCCACAGGGTCGACTTACGCACGCAACATTCCTCAAGGTTACAGGAAATGGGTCAGATCATTGTAAAAAGCCAGCCCCATGAGCAAAAACAGAAGTCCGAAACCGATCTGTTGACCCACCCACTCGGCGCGAGCCGAAAGAGGGCGACGATGGACTACTTCAATCGCATAGTAAAGCAGGTGGCCACCATCAAGGATCGGGATCGGAAACAGGTTCAAAAGCCCCAGACTGATACTCAGCACTGACAAAAATGAAAGGAACGAAATCCAGCTGGCCCGGGCAGTCTTACCCGCATACTGTGCGATGCGGATCGGCCCACTCAGGTTCCGGATTGAAGCCTGGCCCGTGATCATGCGATAAACAAGGCCCAACGTCAACCCCGACATTTTCCACACATAGCGGATGGCGTGCAAAACCGCAACGGGAAGCGGGTCCCTCACCTGAAGGACGAACTGTTTCATGAAACCCGCCGGCAGGGCCGCAGTCACCCCCAAGAATCCATAACGGTTCCCGGAAAGCTCCCGTACCCCGAGCAAAACTTCCCTGGAAACCGGATGGCCGTTGTGGATCCAGACGAGCTGAACCTGTCCACCCGGATGCTTCATGACATAACGAGTCAATGCGTTGAAGCTTGGCAGAGAATGGCCATTGATGGAGAGCAGGCGATCACCCGGCAGAAGGCCCGCTTTCTGGGCCGCGGAACCGGGAAGGACCTGGCGAATCACGGGGGGCAGCCGTGGCGCTCCCGGTTTCAGTCCCAAATCCTTGAACAAATGGCCTGGAACGGTGAACGGCTTGCGCGACCCGATCGACATCACGGTCTTCTTTTTCACCCCCGTGGGGATCCGATAGCTCACCTGGATTTGATGGCTACGCATGATCGCTGAGACCAAAGCCAGCTCGAGCTCACCCCAAGTCTTGCTCTCATGCCCATTGACGGCCAAAATCACATCTCCCGCATGCAGGCCCGCCCGTGCAGCAACGGAACGGGGTGTCACCAAGCCCAACACGGGACGGACAGCGGGGAAACCCACCGAATAGACAACCGTGAGGGCCAGGACTGCAAACAGAAAATTGAAGGCAGGTCCCGCCACCACCACCAGCGCCCTTTTGGCAAGCGGTTGATGGTCAAAGGCTTGGTGTTCCTCTCCCTGGGGTACGGGGCCTTCCCGGCCGTCCAGCATCTTGACATAGCCGCCGAGTGGAATCGGTGCCAAGGCCAGTTCCCAAGGATTTCCTCCCGCCTGCCCAAAAGTGCGGGACCAAACGGCTTTCCGAAGCC
>JAKATI010000057.1 GCA_021828045.1 Pseudomonadota bacterium
GAGGCTGACCGGCGAAGTCCGGCAGGCTTCCGCAGGAACACCCAAGAACACGCGGGAACCGGCGCGATCGGGCAAGAAAAAACCCCAACCGAGAACGGTTGGGGTTTCATTATTGGTGGAGGCGGCGGGAATCGAACCCGCGTCCACGAGTCATCCAATCGACGGTCTACATGCTTAGCGGGATGATGGGTGTCGTAACCGGCCGTTCATCCGCAAACTCCGGTCACCAAGCCCCGTCGGTGCCGTCCGGGAAGTCGGGGCAACTCCCCGAACGGTTCCTGCGTAGTCGACCCCCGCGTTCCTTTACGGAACTCCCGGACGCACAGGCGCGGCTCCGGGTGGAGGCTAGCGGTCAAGCCGCTAGGGCGTAGTTTGCGTCGTTCGCAACTAGCTTTTTGCGGTTGGTTTAACGAGGCCAAACCGCACCTCGGCATGCATTTCGAGCTTCAGTACCCGTGTCGAAGCCTGGTCGCCCCCACACAGGATCATGATACCCCATCCGGGGCGTCCCAGTCTTCGGACAGAGCCCGCTTCGTCATCCGGCCCCTGGGTTCGCCGCGTTTACGTTATATAATAAAAACCATTCCGATTTCAGGGTTGTCGTCGTGCGCGGGCACCGTAAAAGGTCTCCGTCAGTCGTGGGGCGCCGGGGACGCCTCCTTCGTGTCGTTGGATGGCGGGAGCTGGCCAGCGCTGCGTTGGTACTGTCCACGGGCCTTGTGGCACCGAGCCGGGCTCAGACCTTGAGACAAGCCTTTATGCGCGCTTACCAGTCCAACCCGGAGATTCAGGCCGCACGTTCTGCCCTCGAGGCCGCTGCGTACCAGATCCAGGTGGCTCGAGCCGGCAGCCGACCGAGCGTATTCCTGGATGGCAGCGCAGGACGAGCCCGGTGGGGGGTCACCTCTAGCCTGTTTCATCTGATCGGTGCAAGTCTCGCCACCAACGAGTATGAGTATGGAATTGGAGTCAGCCAACCCCTCTGGCAAGGGGGTCGGGTGACCTCGCAGATCCGGGCAGCGCAAAACCAGGTTGCCGCGCGGCTGGCCCGTCTGCATGAAATCGAGCAGCGGGTCTTTCTATCGGTGGTCACTGCCTACACTTCGGTCTATCTGGACCAACAGGTGCTGGGACTCGAAAAACACAATGAACAGTTGTTGTTCCAGCATCTTCAATCCACCCGGGCACGACTGCGAAACGGCGAGGCGACCCGCACAGATCTGGCAGAAGCCCAAGCCCGGCTTGAACAGGCAAGGTCAGAAGTCATCGCCGCACAGGGACAGCTCGCCAACGAGGATGCACGTTTCTTGGAAGTTGTGGGCTCCAAACCCGGGTTCCTGGTCACTCCAACCCCGACCCACCCACTCCCGCACTCACTCGCGGAAGCCGAAGCGCTGGCCCGCGAGAATTTCTCGGTGATCGCCGCCCGCTTCGGCGTCCGGGCGGCTCACGAAACCATTGAGACGGTCCGCAGTGCGGCTCTCCCCGAGATTCAACTCATTGGCTCCTATGGACGGGCCTACAACCCGGAGTTTGGTTTTACCCGCCTCAACACGGCCAGTATCCTGCTCAGTGTCTCCGTCCCCATTTACTCCGGTGGGGTCACTCGATCGCGCATCCGCGCGGCACGGGCCGAGCTCAGGGAAAACCGCGAGAACGCCCGTGCGGTCCTGCGAGCAGCCCTCACGGAAGCAACACAATCCTGGCAACGCTACGTCACAGCGGGAGCACGCCTGCGTGCGCTCCACTCCCAAGTGGTTGCAGAAAAGATCGCTTACCGCGGGGTCGTGGCAGAACACCGACAGGGTGTCAAAACACTGCTCAACGTTCTAAACGCCGAACAGGAACTGCTCGCGGCCCAAGTCTCCTACGTGAGCTCCCAAGCCGAGCGAGTGGTCGCAGGATACGCCATCCGGGCCGCGGTGGGGAGCCTCACCTACCGTCATATCGTCCGACCGGGCCGTCTTGTGAAGCCCCGGATCGCGCCCAGAATCAAGCCCGCACAGCCCTGAACGGCGGTTGCCTCAGCGCTGCGAGTTCAGGTTCGCAAGCAGGCGCAGCAACTCCAGGTAGAGCCAGACCAAGGTCACCGTGAGCGCAAAGGCGGAGTACCATTCCATATAGTGGGGCCAGCCGGATTTCGCTCCCTGGTAGATGAGGTCGAAGTCGAGCAACAGGTTGAACGCGGCAATCGCAACGATCACAAGGCTGATTCCGATGCTGAGCTTGCTGCCATAAAACAGGTTGCCGGTATGGACGCCAAAAAAACCGACAACCATCGTCACCAGGTAGAAGAGAAACACCCCACCCGTGGCCGCCATGATCCCCGTCCGCAGCTTATTGGTCACGCGGATGATTCCACTTCGGTACAAGAACCACATGACCAGCATGACCGCGAAAGTGAGGAGGACGGCCTGGATCACGATCCCCGGATAGGTGGTATTGAACAGGGCAGACATCGAACCCAGAAACAAGCCTTCCGCCAGCGCATAGAGGGGGGCTGTGACAGGGGCCCACATCGGCTTGAAACTTGTCGCCAAGGCCAGAACAAGTCCCGCGATCAGTCCGATCCAGAGGTAGAAACTTGTGGCCGACATCGCAGCTGCCGGACTATGGGTCGTATTGAGGACGCTCATGTACTGGTTCCACGTAAAGAGCGCCGAAACCACCACCAGTACCAGACAGGTCAGGACCTTGTTCATCGCTCCATGGAGCGTCATGGCCTGACCGACCCCTTGCTGGGCCGGGAACTGGGACAGCAGGCTGTTTTTGAGGGTGGGATTTCCGGACTGTTGCATGATGGGCATCGGAGACTCCAAACGTCATCCTAAAAGGCTATGATAACGCAGCAGAGTGTGCCATGCGAACGACCCGGTCTTGCCCCGTGGTTGTCGTCGTTCCGGTGAGATGATGGCGATTCCCCATGCCGACCCCCCCCTCCCCACCCGACCCGAAGCCCGGTGATTCCAAGGACGGCAGAACGAGGCTGCCCATGGTTGTGGCCATCTCCTCCCGAGCTCTTTTTGATCTCGAGGAAAGCCATCGCCTGTTCGAAACCGAAGGTGTGGAAGCCTACGCACGCTATCAGATCGCCCACGAGGACGAAATCCTGGGGCCCGGGGTTGCCTTTCCACTGGTCGAAAAACTTCTGGCCCTGAACCGGGGTCCGGGGAACCGCAAACAGGTGGATATCATCCTGCTCTCGCGCAATAGCGCCGACACCGGGCTCCGCGTCTTCAACTCCATCCGGCATTATGGACTCGACATCTCACAGGCCGTCTTCAGCGGCGGAAAGGAGACCGCAGCCTACATCCGACCCTTCCGTGCTGATTTATTCCTGTCGGCGGATGCCCAAGCGGTCCGGGAAACCCTTCAAAGCGGTCATGCCGCCGCCACCATCATTCCGCGCAAGGCCGGCAAGAGCCGTTTTCCGGAACTCAGGATCGCATTCGACGCCGATGCCGTCATTTTCTCGGACGAGGCCGAGCGCGTCTACCGGGAACAGGGGCTCACCGCCTTTGCCGAGCAGGAAGCCGAGCAAGCACGGGAACCACTGCCGGGAGGACCTTTCCAGAACTTCCTCGCCACCCTCCACAAGGTTCAAACCGATTTCCCAAAAGAATCCGTTCCGATCCGGACGGCGCTGGTGACGGCACGCGCAGCGCCGGCCCATGAACGGGTCATCCGGACGCTTCGAGCCTGGAATATCCGGATCGATGAGATGTTTTTCCTGGGGGGACGCGACAAGAGTCCCTTCCTCGAGGCTTTTGGCGCCGATATCTTTTTTGACGACCAAACCACGAACTGTGAACGTGCAGCCCCACGGGTCGCAACCGGACACGTCCCCGGCCGTTCCGAGAGTCAGGCCACCTCCGCGGGCCCCCTCCCCCAAGGATCCACCGGACAATCCGGGTAAAGCGGCTCGTCTCCACCAAGGGCAAAAGCCTGGCCAAAAGCCGGGATGTTCTTGAGCGTTTGATTGACCCTTACAACGGAGGGGGGGTGGGGATCGGTCGCAAGAAGCAGTCGCTGGGCATCCTCCCTGATGTTTCCCGCCCAGAGGTGGGCAAAGGCGAGGAAGAACAGTTGCTCCTCGCTGAAACCGGAAAAGCCGGCCCCGGCCCCGGCCCGTTGCATGGCCTCGAATGCCAGATTCACACCACCGATGTCCGCAATGAACTCTCCCATGAGAAGTTCCGGGTTCAGGTGATGTCCACCAGGGATCCGGACTCCGGCCAGCTGCTCCCGCAACCGGCCGATCCGGTCCCGGAAGCCGAGCTCATCTTCTCCAGTCCACCAGTCCACAAGGTTTCCTGACGCATCGTACTTACGCCCTTGATCATCAAAGCCATGCGTCATCTCATGCCCGATGACCGCTCCGATTGCTCCATAGTTATAGGCCTCGGGCATCTCCGGATCAAAAAAAGGCGGCTGGAGGATACCGGCCGGGAAGACCATCTCGTTACGCGATGGATGATAGTAGGCATTGACCGTTTGCGGCGTCATGAACCATTCTTCAGGATCCGGTGCTTGCCCGATCTTCGCCAGGTCGTAGGCCAATGCATGGGATGCCGCCCGCACGACATTTCCCCAATAGGAGTGGCGATCAATCACGAGCCCCTCATAGTCCCGGAAACGGTCGGGATACCCGATGCGGGTCGTCATGCGATCCAGTTTTTCCAAGGCTCGTTGCCGGGTTGGGGGGCTCATCCACGACAGATGCTGGATCCGGTCGCGAAAGATTGCCCGGATATTCTCAAAAATCCGCTGGGTCCGCTCCCGGGAGGAGGCTGAAAAATAGCGCCCCACGTAGAGTTGGCCCAACGCAAAGCCGATCCAGGGATCCAGTGCCCGGGTAATGCGGAGCCAGCGGGGTTGCAACTTCTTCGCGCCCGTCAAAGCCTGGAGCAGGGTGAAATGGTTTTCGACCCATGGAGAGGAGAGCATGGGGGATGCCGCGGAAAGCAGACGGAGCGACAGGTAGGCCTTGAGCACATGGGGCTTGGTCTCCACCACGAGGCGACCCATCCGCTTGAAAAATGTGGGTTGGGCCAGATTCAGCGGAAACTCTGCCGGCAACCGGTGTGCCGAGAACAGTTCGTGCCAGGAAAATTCCGGAACTTCGGACACGAGGGCGGCGACCGTAGATGGATGGTAGATGGCATGGGGATCCCGTTGCTCGGCCGGGGTCATGGAAACCAGGGCCAGCTCGCGCTCGAAGCCGATCACCTCGGTTGCAAGCTGTTCATGACCGGCCTCCGGGCCGCGCCAGAGTTCCAGCAGGCGGACCAAAAATCGGAGATAGGCCCCACGGGCATTCTCGAAAAATGGCTCCGGATCCAGGTAGTACTCACGTTCAGGCAAGCCCAGGCCGCCCTGATAAAGCACACCGATCACCCGCTGGCTGTCCCGTGCATCCTGCTGCACGCCCAATTCAAAAAATGGTTGAATCCCGGCCGCCTGCAACCCGGCACAGAGCGCACCCAGCCCGCTGACCGAATCAACCCGGCCAATGGCTTGAAGCAGCGGCCGGACCGGCTGCCAACCGGCCGTCTCGATGGCCACCTCATCCAGGGCCGCCGCATACCAGTCGCCGACCAGTTGCGCGGGAGAGCCGGGCGGCGCATCCCCCTTTGCCATGGCTTCCTCCAGAAGCCCGCGCAGTTGCTCCTGGTTCTTGCGATCGAGCGCCAGAAACGTCCCCCAGCGACTGTAATCCTCCGGAATGGGGTTTGCCCGGCACCATCCGCCATTCACAAATTCGTAGAAGTCATGCCCCGGTGCAACTTCCCGGTTGAGATCCGAGCATGAAAAATGGAGATCCAGTGGGCTTTCAGCCATGTGCAACCTGTTCTGCTATCTCGGAGAGCCGCCAATTATAGCGGCGCGGGATCCGACTCCCCAAGCGGTCGTTAGAGACCGGAGGCCCAACATCGACTACGAGACACAACGTTCCGTACAGGGGAACCTTTCCCGCGTGAAGTGGATCAAAGCTGCAGTTTGCCATACACTAGAGAACCATCTTCCAACCACGAGATAAGGGTCTAACTCAATGAAGAAGCTAAGTTTTTATAGATTCAGCCTCGCGGGAGCCATCTTGCTCGCCACCTTCGCCCCGGTTCCGGCAGCCCTGGCCAAACCGGGACCCATGCCCTCTCCCGGCATCCACTCCCGCTCCGTCGTGACCCATGGCCATGTCGTGATCGGTGGCAAGACCATCCGCTACACGGCCCGGGCCGGAACCCTCATCATGCGGAACGCCAAGATGCAGCCCGTCGCAAGCATCTTTTATGTGGCCTACACCCGCGATGGGGTCTCCAATGAAAACGACCGGCCCATCACCTTCGCCTACAATGGCGGACCCGGATCTTCCACCGTCTGGTTGCATCTCGGCGGGATCGGTCCCTGGCGGGTTGCCGTTCCGACCAATGCCGAATCCTCTCCGCCGGCCCCCTTTCCCATCGTCAAAAACCCGGACAGCGTTCTCAACAAGACGGACCTGGTATTCATTGATCCGGTGGGCACGGGATACAGCCATGCCATCGGCAAGACCAATCCCCAGCAGTTCTGGGGCGTCGATGCCGATGCCCGCTCGGTCGGCGCCTTCATCATGCGCTACCTGACCAAGTTCAACCGCTGGAACTCTCCCAAGTTCATCCTCGGCGAAAGCTACGGCACCACCCGCTCCGCCGTCCTCTCCAACTACCTCCAGCAGCACGGCGTCGAACTCAACGGAGTCATCCTCCTCTCCTCCATCCTCAACTTCGAAACCGCCTCCTTCGCCCCAGGCAACGACCTCCCCTATGTCCTCTACCTCCCCTCGGAGGCCGCCGTCGCCTGGTACCACCACCGCCTCTCCCCACGACCCAAAAACCTCCCGGCCTTCCTCTCCCAGGTCGAACACTTCGCCACCGGCGCCTACGCCCATGCCCTCATGATGGGAGACACCCTGCCCGCAACCACCGAAAACGCCGTCATCTCCCAACTGGTCCGCTACACCAGCATCCCCGCCCATATCTGGCGCCGCGCCAACCTCCGCCTCACCGGTTCCGAATTCCAGAAACTGCTCCTCATCAACCAGGACCGGCAGACGGGCCGGCTGGATGCGCGTTATGCCAACTACGACCTCATGCCCATGCTGCCGTTCCCGGACTATTCCGTGATGACCTCGGCGATTGACGGAGCCTTCACGGGAGCCTTCAACTGGTATGCCCGGAACATTCTCCATTACCACTCGAAACGGCACTACTACATCCTGAACTACCGGGTCATCCAGCACTGGAACTGGAAAAACAAGCCGGTCATCCCGACCTTGGGCGGCGGATGGCCGGGTTATACCAACGTCGCTCCCAACCTCGAGCGGGCCCTGGTCACGAACCCGCATCTCCAGCTGCTCGTCAATAACGGCTATTTCGACCTCGGCACCCCGTTCTATGCCACGGTCTACACCATGCAACATCTGGGACTCCCCAAGGCCCTGCAGGGTCATGTGCATCTCAAGTTCTATTACTGTGGGCACATGTTGTACCTGCATCATGCTTCACTCAACGAGTTACATAACAACATCGACCATTTCATCACCATGGCCACGCGCGGCTGAGACCGCGTGCATTCCGAATGCCATCCCCGGGTCAAACCCGGGGATGGCGCGCGGGTTCGGCCCGTTCCCATCGCGTGCAATCTGATCCGGAGATGGCTCCATGAACCGACTTCCCCTTGTTCTCATTTTTGCCACCGGGTGCACATTCGCCGGACTGGCTCCGGCAGCCCTGGCCAAACCGGGACCCATGCCCTCTCCCGGCATCCACTCCCGCTCCGTCGTGACCCATGGCCATGTCGTGATCGGTGGCAAGACCATCCGCTACACGGCCCGGGCCGGAACCCTCATCATGCGGAACGCCAAGATGCAGCCCGTCGCAAGCATCTTTTATGTGGCCTACACCCGCGATGGGGTCTCCAATGAAAACGACCGGCCCATCACCTTCGCCTACAATGGCGGACCCGGATCTTCCACCGTCTGGTTGCATCTCGGCGGGATCGGTCCCTGGCGGGTTGCCGTTCCGACCAATGCCGAATCCTCTCCGCCGGCCCCCTTTCCCATCGTCAAAAACCCGGACAGCGTTCTCAACAAGACGGACCTGGTATTCATTGATCCGGTGGGCACGGGATACAGCCATGCCATCGGCAAGACCAATCCCCAGCAGTTCTGGGGCGTCGATGCCGATGCCCGCTCGGTCGGCGCCTTCATCATGCGCTACCTGACCAAGTTCAACCGCTGGAACTCTCCCAAGTTCATCCTCGGCGAAAGCTACGGCACCACCCGCTCCGCCGTCCTCTCCAACTACCTCCAGCAGCACGGCGTCGAACTCAACGGAGTCATCCTCCTCTCCTCCATCCTCAACTTCGAAACCGCCTCCTTCGCCCCAGGCAACGACCTCCCCTATGTCCTCTACCTCCCCTCGGAGGCCGCCGTCGCCTGGTACCACCACCGCCTCTCCCCACGACCCAAAAACCTCCCGGCCTTCCTCTCCCAGGTCGAACACTTCGCCACCGGCGCCTACGCCCATGCCCTCATGATGGGAGACACCCTGCCCGCAACCACCGAAAACGCCGTCATCTCCCAACTGGTCCGCTACACCAGCATCCCCGCCCATATCTGGCGCCGCGCCAACCTCCGCCTCACCGGTTCCGAATTCCAGGGCCTCTTGCTGAATTCACAGGATCGTCAGCTCGGACGCCTGGATGGGAGATACGCCGGCTACAAATTGAATCCCATGCTTCCTGCAGCCCTTTACTCCACGATGTCGGATGCCATCAACGGACCCCTCACGGATGCCTACAACTGGTATGTCGAGACCGTCCTTCACTACCACTCCAAGCGGCACTATACGATGCTGAGCTTCCAGGCCCTGCGTCACTGGAATTGGAAACATCGTCCGGCCTTCTTCGGTGCGGGCGGCCGGGGGGGCTATACCAACGTGGCACCGGACCTGGAGCGGGCCCTGGTCACGAACCCGCATCTCCAGCTCCTCGTGAACAGCGGGTACTTTGACCTCGGCACCCCGTTCTACGCCACCCTCTACACGATGGACCACCTGGGACTCCCACGTGCCCTGCAAAGTCACGTGCACTTCCGGTTCTACTACAGCGGGCACGTCCTCTACATCAGCCGTGGTTCGCGTCACGCGCTCGAGGCCAACATCGACCACTTCATCCGGGAATCCACCCGGGCCTGACCGCCCGGGAGGGTTCCGCCCTCAGCCGGGAGTGTAGCTGAAGGACTGTCCGGCAATCGAGGCGCCAACGTAGAGCCCGCCCTTGACCATGGTGAAGACCCGATAGCCATGGGAGGGGAGATTGGTCCGGATGACCTCGTGTGCGCGGGTCGGGACCGACGCTTGGGCACGGGAACTATACTGTCCCGCGCCATATCCCGCACTGGCCCCGGCACCCGCCGTGATGGCGGTGGCTTGGGCTTTTGCGGAAAAGCTGAATTGCCCGCTCGTGAAGCGCTTGAAGGTTGCGGGGTCCATGAAAAAGATGATTTCCCGGTACGCTTCCCCACCGACCAGGAAACCGACCGAAACCTGCGTGACACTGGCCGTTCCGACCAGACGACCGCCCTGGAAAACCTGTCCCAGACCGTGGGCTCCGGCAAAAATGAAGCCGCCCTTGCCGATGGTCGGGAAA
>JAKATI010000058.1 GCA_021828045.1 Pseudomonadota bacterium
GTTCCGCCCTGGACGGAGGGCGAAACGCGGGTTACGACCGCGACGAGATGTTGCTCGGATCCGGTATCCAGCGCAAGGTCGACCCTCTGGCCGAGTGCCACTTCCGCAGCCTCGCTGGCCGGAACCTCGAGCCGGGCCTTGAGCGCGTGCATGCCGGCGATTTTGGCAATTCCACTGCCGAGGATCACGCGCTGACCTTCCTGGACCGCGACACTCTGGACAACTCCGGCCAGTCCGGCCCGGACCTTGAGGGAGGCGAGCTCGTGCTCCTCGCTTCGGTAGGCCGCTTTCAATGAAGCGATCCGTGCCTTTTGGGCGTGAATCTGGGCGGCCTCATTTTTCCGGAAATCGGCGATGCGCTCATGGGTGAGTTCGACCTCCCGGGCAAGTGAGGCCGCCGTGAGGCGGCTCCGGGTGTACTGGAGGGAACCCACCACCTGTTCGGCCAGGAGGCTTTTCTCCGCCTGGGCCTTGAGGCGGGCCGCCTGCGCTTCGGATTGGACCTGGGACAGGGTGTCTTCCAGGTTGAGGAGATGATCATCCAGGCTCGCCTCCTGGGAGACCAGGGAAGCCTGGGCATTGGCCAGCCGCGACCGGGCTTCGATCACCTGGTCGCCGAGATCGGGATTGGAAAGGATGGCCAGGATGCTTCCGGTTGTGACCCGGTCCCCGGGCTCGACCAGTTTCTCCTGGACTGTGCCGGGTGCCCCTGCAGTCACGACCCGGATCTTGCGGGGAACAAGAGTTCCGGGCGCGCTCACGGTGACGGAAAACCGGCCTTTCTGGACGGTCGCGATCCAGAGGTTGGCTTTCGCGACACTGGGGCCGGCCGGGGCCAGTCTCAGGATGAAGATCGCGGCCAGGAGCAGCACCAGGGCCACGACCCCAGCCAACCCCCAGCGCCGGAGTTTCCGTTTGCGTCGTTCGGTCGGGGAAATCGCGATGTCGATCACGAGGATTCCTCCGGGTTTACCTGATGCCTACCCATATTCCTGCAGTCTGTATGCCAGAGGGTTCGTTCATGAAAATCCCTTTTTGATCATGTGGTTATATTTTGGTCAAAACGGGAGGACAGAAAAGAAGATCCCATATATGGGACGAATCTGTTAGAGTCGTCCCGATGATGGGACGACAACTCTCATGAACAGAAGCGACCGTGATTCCGTCCGAAGTCCGGCCACCATCCTGGTTGCCGACGACCAGGCGGACGTCCGGGAGTCCCTCAAACTCCTGCTCGAGGGGGAAGGCTGCCGAGTACTGGCTGCGGCCAGCCCGGATGAGACCCTGGAGCTTGTCCGCTCAAAGCTGCCCGATGCCGTGATCCTCGACCTCAACTACCAGACGGATACCACTTCGGGTGAGGAAGGTCTCGAACTTCTGGGCCGGCTCCATGCCCTGGATCCGGGTCGCCCGGTCATCGTACTCACGGGTTGGGGAACGACCGTTCTCGCGATCGAGGCCATGCGTCGGGGTGCGCAGGATTTTCTCGAAAAGCCCTGGGACAATACGCGTGTTGTCTCCGTGATCCGGAACCAGCTGGCCCTCGTGCGGGCACGCCGGGAGAACCGGCGTCTCACGGCCGCAACGCGGGCGCTCACCGAAGCCCCGCCGCCCCTCGTCGGCCGTTCCCGGGTCATGCAGCGGGTTCTCGAGGAAGCGGGACGGGTTGCGGCCTCGAATGCCACGATCCTGATCACGGGGGAAAGCGGAACCGGAAAGGGATTGCTGGCGAGCTGGATCCACGAGCGCTCGCCGCGCGCGGAGGGACCCTTTGTCCGGGTCAACCTGGGCGGACTCGTCGACAGCCTGATCGAAAGCGAGCTCTACGGGCATGTCCGGGGTGCCTTCACGGATGCCCGTAGCGAACGGCTCGGGCGCTTCGAGCTGGCGAACCAGGGAACGCTTTTTCTCGACGAAATCGCGAACCTGTCTCCCGTCTCGCAGGCGTCCCTCCTGCACGCGCTCGAGGAAGGCCGGATCGAGCGCGTCGGAAGTTCCCGGCCCATCCCGGTCGACGTCCGGATCCTCGCGGCGACCAATGTGGACATCCGGAGTGCCGTGGCAAAAGGACAGTTTCGCGGAGATCTGCTCTACCGGCTCAATACGATTGAAATCACCCTCCCCCCCCTCCGCGAACGGGGCGAGGACATCGAACTTCTCGCATCGCATTTCTTCGCGGAAGCCATCCGGCAGCATGGCAAGCCGCTCCGCGGCATCAGTCCCCGGGCTCGAGAGACGCTCACTGCCTACGACTGGCCGGGCAATGTCCGTGAACTCGGTCATGTCCTGGAGCGAGCCGTCCTTCTGGCGTCTGGCGACTGGATCGAGCCCGATGACCTCCGTCTCGTGCCCGGCACCGTGGAGGGTACCCCCTCCCTCGAAAACATGACTCTTGAAGAGGCGGAACGCTATCTGGTATCGCAGGCCCTGGAACGGAGCCGGGGGGATGCCGAAGCTGCCGCCCGCCAGCTGGGTGTGAGCCGGAGTGCCCTCTACCGCCGGCTCGCGAAGTACCGGCAATGAAGTGGCCGAAACCCGCCTGGGAAGTCACGCTCGGGAGCCTCGTCTTGGCTGCGGCCTTTCCCTTTGCTCTTCTGGCCCTTCTCGACCTGGCCGGCTGGCGTCCCCCGTGGATCCTCGGTTTCGCGGGTTTCGCGGTGGCCTGGGGCATTACATTCTGGATCGGCCGGGCACTCGTCCGCTTCGTGGCCCGGCCGCTTCGCCTGGGTGCTGCCCAGCTCCAGGCCGTCCGCGAGGGCGATTACTCGATCCGCTCATCGATCAGCGGGAAGGGAGCCATGCGGGAACTCTTTGTCGAGATCAACCAGCTGAGCCACGAACTCAGTGGGGTGCGCCAATCCGGGATCGAGTCCGATGCCCTCCTGGGACGTCTGCTCGCCAACCTGGAGCTCTCGGTCCTGGTCTTTGATCCGGACGATCGCCTTTCGGGTCTCAACCGGGCGGCGGTCAACCTCCTGGGCGAGCCGGCAACGGCCTTGCGCGGCCGGGCGGCAGCGGATTTGGGGCTCGCCGACTGGTTGCGGGTAGGGGGCCAGGTTTTCGTCACGAACCGGCGGTTCGCGAGCGGGGTGGGCCCCTGGGAAGTGCGAACGCTCAAGTTTCGACGGGGCGGACGGCCCCACACCCTCCTCGTGATGACGGATGCCAGCCGGACCCTCCGCGAGGAGGAGCGGCGTGCCTGGCGCCGGCTGATCCGTGTCCTGGGGCATGAAATCAACAATTCCCTGGGACCGATCGCGTCGGTGGCGGATACCCTGCAGGGACAGATTGCAGGGAGGGGGGAGGAGGGACGGCTCCGGGAAGGGCTCGCGCTGATCGAGCGCCGCGCGCGAAGCCTGACCCACTTCATCGGACGGTACAGTGATTACGCCCGCATGCCCCCTCCCAGTTTTGCACCGGTGCAGATCCGGCCCCTGGTCCGTGAAATTGCGTCGATGGAGGTTCCCCAAAGGCTCCGTCTGGAGGAGGGCCCGGACGTCGTCATTCAGGCAGATCAGACCCAGGTCGAGCAGGCGCTGATCAATCTCCTGAGAAATGCGGTGGAGGCAGCCACTCCGAGCCAGGGGTGGGTTACGGTCAGCTGGCGGGAGGCGGAGGATGGCGTGATGGTCGAGATCCTGGATGAGGGTCCGGGATTGCCGTCAAGCCAGAACCTGTTCGTGCCGTTCTTCACCACCAAGCCCGGGGGAAGCGGGATTGGGCTTCTCATTGCCCGTGAGGTGGCAGAAAACCACGGTGGTCACCTCGAACTCAGAAACCGCACCGGGACCCCAGGCGTGGTGGCCTGTCTTCATCTGGCCCGAGCCCCCCGCAGCCCCGTGCCGGCGCCAGACGGGACTCCGTCCGGACCGCTCCCATGAACCGTGGGTCTCTTGTGGGCAAGGAAACGCAGGGTCCCCTTTATCCGGCGCAGCAGGAAAGCTGACTGACATCCTGGCTGAAGGTTTGGGCACAAAGTTTGAGTCCCTCCGCCATGACGAGATAGGGGAAAAGGCTGTCCCCCAGTTCTTGCACGGTCAGGTGCTGGCGGATGGCCAACGCGGCGACTTCGATGATTTCACCCGCTTCGGGTGCGAGAATCTGGGCACCCAGCAACCGGCCTCCCGTGGACTCGGCGACCAGCTTGATGAAACCCCGGGTGTCAAAGTTGGCGAGCGCGCGCGGAACGTGGTCCAGGGTCAGGGTCCGGCTTTCCACGGCGAACCCCTGGGCCCGGGCAGACTCCTCGCTGAGTCCTGCGGTCGCCACCTGGGGATGGGTAAAGACCACGGCGGGCACGGCAGTGAGATCCAGTGCGGTATCACCGCCCAGCATGTTGATCGCCGCCCGCGTTCCGCTGGCGGCCGCGACATAGACAAATTGCGGCAGGCTGGTGCAGTCGCCGGCCGCGTAGACTCCCCCTACCGAGGTCCGGAGGTGATCGTCAACCCGGATGGTACCGTTGGGTCCGGTCTCGACGCCGATGGCCTCGAGGCCGAGGTCCGCCGTCTGCGCCCTTCTTCCGGACGCCACCAGGAGACGGTCGCCCAGGACGAGATCGGAACCGGTATTCACGCCGAACGAGGCATTCCCGTCATGTGAAACCGACTGGATATCCGTTCCGGTCAGGATCCGCATGCCTTCCTGTTCCAGGAAAACTTGGAGTTCGGATCCCAGGGCCGGATCCTCGTGGGGCAGCAGCCGTGATTCCCGCTCGATCACCGTGACTCTTGAGCCAAGGTGCAGGAAGGCTTGCGCGAGCTCCAGTCCGACCGCCGAGCCTCCGATGACGATCAGGTGTTCCGGAATCTCCTTGCTCATGAGGGCTTCGGTGGAGGTCCAGTAGGGTGTATCGCCGAGTCCCGCGATGGGCGGGATGGAGGGCCGTGCACCGGTCGCGATCAGGATCCGGTCGGCCTCGACCATACTCCGGGCTCCCTCCAGAGCCCGGACTTCAAGGTGGGTGGGTGTTTTGAAGGTGGCGCATCCGCGCAGGAGCCGGATGTCCGGGTTCTCGTCCAGGATGTGCTGGTATTTCGCGAGACGCAACTCCTCGACACGGGCGAGCTGCTGGGCCAGGAGCTGGCCGCGGTCAAGGGCCGGGTTCGGGCGGCCAATGCCCTGGAATGGATGATGCCTCATCTGGTCCGCGATTTCGCCAGCCCGGATCAGGATTTTCGAGGGCACACAGCCCACATTGACGCAGGTTCCCCCGAGAACCCCGCTCTCGATCATCGTGACCTGGGCCCCCATGCGGGAGGCGCGGATGGCACAGGCGAAAGCGGCCGATCCGCTTCCCATGACAGCGATACGAATCCTTTTCTCATGGCCAGATCGCGGAGGAACTGAAGCGGCACTGCCCGGTATTTCCGCGCCATAGCCCTTGGCGCGGATCGTGTCGATCAGCTGTTCCACCGGAATGGTTTTTTTCAGCTCCACGTGGGCGGCACCTTCAAGGAAGGAAACACGGGCCTTGACGCCGGGCAGGGCATTCAAGGCCTCTTCAACCGTCTGTGCGCAGTGCGCGCAGGTCATCCCGGTGATCCGGAGGGTTGTGGTGGTCGGCGTGGAAGGCATGGGAATCTCTCCTCGGTGGCTCTGGTGGATCCGATGCATCCCGCACGGAACCCGAGGGGTAGAATAAACCCGGTACTTTGGTAGAGAGTCAAGGCCGGATTCGCCCCTCTCCCCGATTGTGCTGCGAAGGTTTGGAGCCCTTCCGGCCAACCGGTCCCGGGTCGATGGAGGCGCAAGGAACCGGCAGGTCTTCCAGTCGACAGGAGGAAAGCATGGCAAAAACGCCATTCATCGGACAACTGGCGCGGGCTTGCGGGGTTCGGGTCACCACCATCCGTTTCTACGAACGTCGGGGGCTTTTGCCCAAACCTCCACGGGGAGCATCGGGTTATCGTCTGTATGGGGAGGCGGATCTCCGGCGTCTCCGGTTCATCCAGGAGGCCAAGACCCTGGGATTTTCACTGGGCGAGATTGCCGAACTCATGGCATTGCGTGCGGCTTCCGATACGAGCTGTTCCCGTGTCCGGGACCGCGCGATCGGGAAGATCGGTGATGTGGAAAGAAAGATCCGGCAACTCCAGCAGTTCCGGGGCGCGCTCCGGCACCTCGTTGCCCAGTGCGAGAGGGGGGGAACCGACGGGGATTGTCCGATCCTTGAGGCCATGGAGCATGCCGCGGTCACCCCTCGCTCCAAAACGGCAAGGTGCACCCCCTCCCGCTGACCGTCTGCTTCCCGGATGGGGATGCGACCTGCGGGAGGTGCCTCCCCGAAGAGGGGGGCAGCACTTGACTCGGTACCATGGTGAAAGGTTTAGAGTGGGTTCGAAAGTTGCCTTCTCTTGGAGAACGTGCATGAAGCCCCAAGCCTCGGGATCACCGGGATGAGCCCGGAAAACGGGCCCAGTCGCAGGAATCACTGGGAAGACGTTTACCGGAGGAGGCCGGAGGAGGCCCTCAGCTGGTTCCAAGCCTGTCCCCAAGTTTCCCTGGAACTCCTGGAAAACCTGGGAATCGGGAAAACCGACTCGGTGATCGATATCGGCGGGGGGGCCTCACGGCTGGTCGACCATCTTCTGGAAAGGGGATTCTCCAGGGTCACCGTCCTGGACATCGCGGAAAGCGGCCTCGAGGCCGCGCGAGTACGCTTGGGATCCCCTGTGGCGGGCCGGGTGCGATGGATCGAGGCGGACGTGACCGAGTGGAGTCCGGATGCCCGGTACCGGGTATGGCATGACCGGGCCGTTTTTCATTTTTTGACTGCCCCGGCTGACCAGGACGCCTATCTCCGCAACCTGGAGGCGGCCCTGTTGCCCGGGGCGGACGTCCTCATCGCGACCTTCGGCCCTGAAGGTCCGGAACGTTGTAGTGGTCTTCCTGTGCTCCGCTACTCATCGGAGTCCCTGGCCCGACGGATGGGACCCCGCTTCCGGATCCGGGATTGCCGCGAGGAGGAGCACCAGACACCCTCCGGCAGCTTGCAGCGTTTCCAGTATTCCGTTTTCCACTATGACCCGGGTTCGTTTTCCACTTTGACTGGAGGATCCACATGATTCCTGCACAACGTCTGGGATTTCGAGTTCTGCTGGCCGGAGCGTTCCTGTTCCCTTTCTCTACGGCCGCCTTTGCCCACACCCCCCTCCGGGCGGGAATGCACGCCCCGCAGGCGGTGTTCCGGAGCGGAAAACGGCCGGTGTCCCTCGCGGCCTATCACGGGAAGAAAGTGATGCTCTGGCTGTTTTCAACCTGGTGCCCGAGCTGCCGGGCTGGACTCAAGACGCTCCCCCACGAGCAAACACGCTTCCTCGCCGGCCATCTTCACCTGATCATCCTCGAGAACTATGAAAATGGCGGTTACCCGGGTCCCTCACTGGCCACGATGAGAAACCGGTATGCGAAGGAAATCCGGGGACAGCCGAACTGGACCTTCGGGCATGCCACCCGACGCCTGGCAGCCCTCTACAATCCCAAATCCTACCCGGATATTTTCTACCTGATCCACAGGAACGGGATCATCCAGACCGTCAGCAGCGCGCCGACCGCCCATCTCGACACCATCCTGGATTTTGCCCATGGATGACCGGCCGAGTGCGTCCGTCCGCCACCCATGACGTCAAGCCGGCGGGGAACCGGGGAGGCTCGTGCACAAAGCCGCCCGATCCAGAGCCGTTTGTGGTGGGGGTTTGCCCTGGGAGCCTGCTCCGCAGGGTTGGAGCGGTTCCGGGTCCCAGTCATCCGGCCCTGCCCCGGATTCCTGATTTCCAGGAGATTCTTGTCGTCATGAAAAACCTGATTCCGGCCCTGCGTGAAACCTTCTCGACTCGCGGATCCTGGATGACCGGAGCCGTGGCCTTTGCCGTCTTCCTTTTCGTGTACCTGATCACCCTTCCCGCCACGTTCACGGGGGGTGTGATCGGTTTCCAGGCATTCGCGTTTCTCACGCCCACCCTGCTCGCCTGGTCGGTTTTTCTGGCGTTCCTCCTGGCTGTCCTGATCCCCATGACCGTCTATCTGCTGAGACGCGGGTACCGGGCCCGGGGTGCGGCCGGGACGGCTGCCGGCGGGCTCATTGTCAGTTTGCTGACGCCCCTGCTGTGCTGTTCTCCGGTCCTGCCGATTGCCTTCGGTTTCCTGGCTGGCTGGATTCCGGTACTGGCGGGCGGGTCCGGGGGTGTGGTCCAGGGTTTTCTGGCCACCCACGAGAGCCTGTTCTTTTCGGTCTCGGCGCTCCTCCTCATGGGTGCCCTCCTTTGGAATGCCCGGGAAATCACCCGGCAGTCCTGTTGTGCGGTTCCACGCTGACTCGCCTGTGGCGGGGCCTTCCCCCCAGCGGATTTCGCCGGCCGTGGGGAGAAGACAGGTTGATCCGGCGCCTGACTGAGCCACAAGAGGTGACCTCTCATGAAATCTCCATTCTCTTCTCCAGTCCAGTACGCATGGGGCCGTCTTTTCGGAGCCCTGTTCCTGGCTGTCTTGTTGATGATGCCGGCCCTGGCCCAGGCGGTGTCCAGCCCCACCCGGCAAGCCCGCTCGACTCTTTCGGCGCATCCGGTAAAGAGGATGCCGATGAACATGATGAACATGATGAAAAACAAGGCATGGGTCAAAAGCGTGCAGGAAGCGTTGAACGATCACGGAGCGCATCTGAACCTTGATGGACTGTGCGGAATCAGGACGGTCAAGGCACTGCGCCTGTTCCAGAAAACCCACGGTCTCAAGGTCACTGGCATGCCGGATCCAGCGACCTTGAAGGCGCTTGGATTGGGACACTGAAAAAGCCCTGCGGAGAGCCGGATCCACGCTCCGACTTCGGGGCGGACCAAAGCCTATTACCTGCGCGAGCTCATCACGAGCGGTCTCGATGAGCTCGAGGAGGTGTACCTCGCCGCTGCCACCCTGGAGCGAGTGCGTTCGGGACGGCAGAA